>NZ_JAOCGL010000005.1:0-92821 GCF_029842485.1 Stenotrophomonas sp. GD03777 | reverse complement strand
CCGGCTCGGATCGCGTTCCGGACTGGGCCGCTTGGCCAGCTTGCGCTGCAGTGAGCGCCGGTGCATGCCGAGCAGGCGCGCGGCGGCCGAGACATTGCCGCCGGTTTCGTGCATCGCCTGCTGGATGTGTTCCCACTGCAGGCGGCTGATCGGCGTCATCGCATCGGGCACTTCCATTTCGCCATCGTCGGCCGGGCCGTCGTCCTCTTCACCGAGGGCGCGCAGGATCATCGGCACCGTGGCCGGCTTCGGCAGGTAATCATCCGCGCCCAGCTTGATCGCCTCCACTGCGGTGGCGATGCTGGCATAGCCGGTCACCAGCAGGATGCGCATGTCCGCGCGCAGTGCGCGCAGCGGCTGGATCAGCGCCAGGCCGGAATCGCTGCCCAGCTTCAGGTCGATCAGCGCGAACGCCGGCGGATGCTGGCGGGCCAGTGCCAGGGCACTGGCGGCATCCTGTGCGGTCTGTGTTTCCAGGCCCTTGCGGGCCAGGCTGCGCTGCAGGGTGCGCAGGTACAGCTCGTCGTCGTCGACCAGCAGACCAAGGGTTGAGGCGCTCATGGGGTTTCCTCGCGTGGGGCCAGCGGCAGGCGGAAGCCGACGCGGCTGCCGGCCCCCTGGGCCGGGCGCATCCACATCTCGCCGTCGAGGCGTTCGATGGTGGCATGGGACAGGGCCAGGCCGACGCCCATGCCCTCGCTCTTGCTGCTGCCGAACAGCTTGCCCGGCAGCACGGCGGCACGGGCGTCGAAACCATGGCCGTAGTCGCGTACTTCGCCGATCAGGTCGTCGCCCTCGATGCGCAGGTCCAGGTCCACGCGCGGCCGGCCGGCCTTCTCGCCGGCATCGGCGGCATTGTTGAGCAGGACCATCAACAGATGGCCTACGCCCGGGTCGAGCGGCAGCCGCAGCGGCGCATCGTCATTGCGGTGCAGGTCGATGGTCGGCCGCACCAGGCGCCATTGTTCAAGTACCTGCTGGGCGCTGGAATGGCTGCGGCCCGGCGCGTCGGCCGAGGCTGGTGCGGCCAGCGCCAGCACACGTTCCCGGCACTGCACCAGCAGCTCGCGCAGGGTTTCCATGTCTTCGCGCACTTCAGGCTCTTCGCTGCGCTCGGCGACATCGTCGGCGAGCAGGGTCATGGTCGCCAGCGGTGTGTTCAGCTCATGCGCGACCGAGGCGGCATGGGTGGCCAGGGCGACGATGCCCTCGTTGCGGGCGAAGCGCTCACGCAGCGCCGACAGTTCCAGTTCGCGCTCCCGCAGGGCCAGTGCCAGGCGGGTGGAGAAGGCCAGCACCACTGTGGCGGAAATCAGGAAGTTGGCGACCACGCCCCAGCGATTGAGGTCCTGAGAGCGGAAGTAGCCGTCCGGCAGCGCCTGCCCGAAAATGCCGCTGGCGGCGTAGCCGAGCAGGCAGGCCAGCGCGACCGCCAGTGCCCAGCGCAGGGGCAGGGCGAAGGCGGCCAGCGCGATCAGGATCAGGAACAGTGAGCTGAACGGGTTGGCCATGCCGCCGCTCCAGCCCACCATCCAGGTCAGGATGATCACGTCCACCAGGATATGGCCGAATGCGGTCAGCGGCGCAGTGTCGGCCGCTTCCGGGCGCAGCTGGGTATAGACGTTGAACAGGGCCAGCACCGCCACGCCGGCCCACAACGGCAGCTGCGGCAACGGCAGGCCCAGCACCCAGGTCGCGACCAGGATGGTGGCGGCCTGGCCGCCTACGGCAAGCCAGCGCAGGCTGCACAGGGTACGGAGAAACGGGGCGTCGGGACCGGTCATTCACGCTCATCGTATGCGTTCATGCGTGTACATGCCTGCGACAATCGGCCGCAGCCGTGCCGCAGGCTGAATGCGAGTCACCCCGAATGCGGGAGTGGGCGGTAGAATGCGCCCATGCACGACGCCGTCACCCGCCCGACTCCCCCCTCCGATGCCACCGCCTGGCCCCGTCGCCAGACCCATGCCGTCCAGATCGGCGGGGTCACCGTAGGCGGAGGCAAGCCGGTGGTGGTGCAGTCGATGACCAACACCGATACCTCCGACGTGGCCTCCAGCGTGAAGCAGGTGGCCGAGTTGTGGCGTGCAGGTTCGGAGATGGTGCGGTTGACCGTCAACACCGTGGAAGCCGCTGCGGCCATTCCGCGCATCGTCGACAAGCTGGCGATGATGGGTATCGATGTACCGCTGATCGGTGACTTCCACTACAACGGCCATCAGCTGCTCACTGCCGAACCGGCATGTGCGGAAGCGTTGGCCAAGTACCGCATCAACCCGGGCAATGTCGGCTTCGGCAAGAAGAAGGACCTGCAGTTCGCCCAGTTGATCGAGTTCGCGATCCGCTACAACAAGCCGGTGCGCATCGGTGCCAACTGGGGCTCGCTGGACCAGGCCCTGGCGGCCAGGCTGATGGACGAGAACAACCTGCGCGAGCAGCCCTGGGACGCCGGCCGCGTGCTGCGTGAGGCGCTGATCCGTTCGGCGCTGGATTCGGCCGAGCAGGCCGTGGAACTGGGCCTGCCGCGCGATCGGATCGTGCTGTCGGCCAAGGTCAGTGGCGTGCAGGAACTGATCGCGGTGTACCGCGACCTGGCGCAGCGCTCGGACTTCGCCCTGCACCTGGGCCTGACCGAAGCCGGTATCGGCAGCAAGGGCATCGTCGCCTCGTCGGCAGCGCTGAGCGTGCTGCTGCAGGAAGGCATCGGTGACACTATCCGCATCTCGCTGACCCCGGAACCGGGCCAGTCGCGCACGCAGGAAGTGATCGTCGCCCAGGAACTGCTGCAGACCACCGGCCAGCGCGCCTTCACGCCGCTGGTCACGGCCTGCCCGGGCTGCGGCCGCACCACCTCCGAGTTCTTCCAGGAACTGGCCAAAGTGGTGCAGAACCATGTGCGCGAGAAGATGCCGCTGTGGAAGATCCACCACCCGGGTGCGGAGAACATGACCCTGGCGGTGATGGGCTGCATCGTCAATGGGCCGGGTGAGTCGCGCCATGCCAACATCGGCATCTCCCTGCCGGGCACGGGCGAGACGCCGGCAGCACCGGTATTCGTCGATGGCGAGAAGAAGGTGACCCTGCGTGGCGACAACATCGCCCAGGAGTTCGTCGCCCTGATCGACGATTACGTCGAACACAAATATGTCCGAAGCGCCGGATAAGCCTGCGATCCTCGCCGCTCCGGAGTCGGCCTCCGGTTTCCGCCACTGGATGGCGCGCAACGCCTGGCGCCTGGTCCTGCTGTTCGGTGGCGTACTGCTGCCGTTGGCGGGCTTCGTCGCCCTGGCTGACGAAGTGCACGAATTTGAATCGTTCCATTTCGATGCGCCGCTGCTGTGGCAGATGCATGGCCTGCATTCGCCATGGCTGGACCGCTTCTTCGTGCTCATCTCGAAACTGGGCTACGAGTGGTTCCTGATCCCTGCTGACGTGCTGATCATCGGTGCGCTGCTGGGCTACCGGCGCTGGCGCGAGGCGAGCTTTGTCGCGGTCAGTTTCGTGGGATCGGCGTTGCTGAACATGGGCAGCAAGCACTTCTTCCAGCGCCAGCGCCCCAGCCTGTGGGAGTCGATTGCGCCGGAATCGACGTTCAGCTTCCCCAGCGGGCACGCCATGGGCTCGATGACCCTTGCCGCGACCCTGGTGCTGCTGGCCTGGAATACCCGCTGGCGCTGGCCGGTACTGCTGCTGGCGCCCCCGTTCAGCCTGCTGGTGAGCGTCTCACGGGTCTATCTGGGCGTGCATTATCCCTCGGACATCCTGGCCGGATGGTGTGCCGCGCTGGTTTGGGTGGTAGGGTGCTATCTGGTCATGTTCAGTCGCCGGCATCCTTGGCGACATCGGGATTCGCCGCCAGCGACGGCCAGCGAAGCATCATCACAGGGGGGGGACGTGGATGACCCTTCCGGGGCGTCTACGTAATAGATCAGTTGTTTCGTTGCAGCAGGTTCTGCAAGACAGGGGGCAAGCACAACGCGCGTTACTGTGATGCGCAAGGCAGAACGCCTGGATCGCGTCCCGGACGCGCTTGCAGGGGTATCGGCGCCCTGCCTAGCTTGACCTGCAATGGCCGCATTCGAAGAGGTACGTGAATGACGATTCGAGTCTACCTGGTGGATGACCATGCGCTGGTCCGCACCGGGATGAAGATGATCCTGTCGGGGGAGACCGACATCGAGGTGGTGGGCGAAGCCGAGACGGGTGAAGACGCACTGCGCGACGTCCGCCAGCTGTTGCCGGACGTGGTGCTGTGCGACCTGCACCTGCCCGGTGTGAGTGGCATGGAAGTGACCGAGCGCATCGTCCGCAGCCACCGCAACACCCGCGTGGTGATCGTATCGGTGCTGGAAGACGGGCCGCTGCCGAAGCGCTTGCTGGAGGCGGGGGCCGCGGGCTACATCGGCAAGGGCTGCGATGCACAGGAGCTGCTGCGCGCGGTGCGCGATGTGGCCATGGGCCGTCGCTACCTGGGCACCAGCATCGCGCAGAACCTGGCCCTGTCGACGGTGGAGGGCAATGGATCGCCGTTCGACAGCCTGTCGCCGCGCGAACTGGAAGTAGCCTTGCTGCTGACCCAAGGCCTGCGCCAGGAAGACATCGCGCGGCGCCTGAGCCTGAGTGCGAAGACGGTGAACACGCACAAGGCGCGGTTGTTCGAGAAGATGGGGATCCACGACAACATCGCGCTGGCGCGCATGGCCAGCCAGTACGGGCTGGTGGATCCGGCGCGGCCGTTGTAAGGGTTTCGGCCAACGGCTGAGCCCCTCGCGGTGGTGCGGTTGGATTTCTGGGGTTGGCCCTGCGGAGGGACCGCGCAGGGGACGCCGTGAATCCATCCCTGAAGGCTCGGGCGCGCCATCCATGGCGCTTACGCCCCTGCGCAATCCCTCCGCAGGGCCACCGACAGTTTCCGTGCGCCGCCACCGCGGAATGAAGATTGAAGAGCAGGAGCGGGTCGCGCGCTGTGCGCGCTCGCAACCTGGGGTCGGATCCCTTTCCCGGCGGGAAAGGGCTCTGACCCCGATCTTCATGTCAGTGGCCGCGCACGCGCTTGATGATCTTCGCGGCGTCGGCGGCGCTGGCGCGCACCTTGCCCCATTCGCCGTCGGCAATCCAGTTGCCCGGCACCATCCACGAACCACCGATGCAGACCACGTTCTTCTGCTCGAGGTACTCGGCGGCGGTGTTCTCGGTGATGCCGCCGGTCGGGCACAGCTTGAGGTCGGCAACCGGGCCGGCCAGTCCCTTGATCATCGCCAGCCCGCCCACGGCTGTGGCCGGGAACAGCTTGCACACGCGGAAACCGCGGGCGTAGAGCGACAGCAGCTCGGTCGGCGTCGCCGCACCCGGCACCACCGGCAGCGGCGCAGCGGCAAGTGCATCAGCCAGCGCCGGCGGCGTCCCCGGGGTCACCAGGAAGTCAGCACCCGCATCGATCGACTGCTGCATCTGCTCCACGGTCAGCACCGTACCGGCGCCCACCACCACGTCCGGCAGCTCGCGCTTGAGCATTGCCAGCGCTTCCATCGCCACCGGCGTGCGCAGCGTCAGCTCGATCGCCGGCAGACCACCTTCCAGCAGCGCCGCACTGACCGCTCGCGCCTGGTCCAGCGTATGAATCGTCACCACCGGCAGGATGCCCGCCGCATGCAACAGCTCCGCCGCCTTCACCTGATGTTGTTCGATACCCATGCTTTTGCCCTTGCCTTTGCTCTTCTTGATTCAGTGGCCGCAGCGCAAATGACGCGCCGGGAATTGTCCAAGGGCAGTAGAGCGCCCTGGCCGGGACTGTGAGCGGCATGGATGCCGCGATCGAGCCCCCATGAATGGGTTTACGGCGTGTCCCGGCCAGGGCGCTCTACTGCCCAAGCCGGGAAGCCTGCCGCGGCTTTTCGCGTCAGGCGTCTTTCGCCTCATGCGGCGCCGCCGCCGCTGCGGCATCGTGCCCCAGCTCATACTCCGCGTCGTACTCCCACGGCCCGCCATCGGCCGCCGCCGGCCCGCACGAAATCGAAATCGCGCCCTGGTCGGCCGGGCCCACCACGCGACGGTTGATCGCGAACAGGTTGCGGCCCAGGTCATGCGCGGCCGGCGCGGTGTTCGGCGCCAGCGGACGTGCTGCCCATTCCGCCGCGTCCACCAGCACTTCCAGCGTGCCGGCCTCGCCGTCGAGGCGGATCATGTCGCCCTCGCGGACCTTGGCCAGCGGGCCACCACGCGCCGCTTCCGGCGTCACATGGATGGCCGCCGGGATCTTGCCCGACGCACCGGACAGGCGGCCGTCGGTGACCAGCGCCACGCGCCGGCCCTGGTTCTGCAGCAGGCCCAGCAGCGGTGCCAGCGAATGCAGTTCGGGCATGCCGTTGGCACGCGGGCCCTGGTAGCGCACCACCGCCACGAAGTCCTGCGGCAGCAGGCCACCGGCGTGCAGCTTGTTCAATACCTGCGGTGCATCGACCACCACCGCAGGTGCTTCGATCGTCCGGTACTGCGGTTTCACCGCCGACAGCTTGATCAGCGACTTGCCGAGGTTGCCACGCAGCAGGCGCAGGCCACCCTGGTGCTCGAACGGATTGTCGACGCCACGAACCACTTCGTCATCGGCGCTGTGTTCCAGGCCCGGCAGGTAGACCAGCCGGCCGTCACGCAGTTGCGGCTCGCGCGCATAGTCGGACATGCCGCCACGCGCGACGCTGACCAGATCGCCGTGCATCAGGCCCGCCTTGATCAGCTCGCCGAACACGAAGGCCGGGCCGCCAGCGGCCGCGAAACGGTTCACGTCGGCCTCGCCGTTCGGGTAGACACGGGCCAGCAGCGGAATCAGCTGCGACAGTTCGTCGAAGTCGTCCCAGGTCAGCACGATGCCGGCCGCACGCGCTACCGCGATCCAGTGGATGGTGTGGTTGGTCGAACCGCCAGTGGCCATCAGCGCGATGACCGCGTTGATGATCGCGCGCTCGTCGATGATCCGGCCCAGCGGGCGGAAATCGTCGCCCAGTGCGGTGATGTCCAGCGCGCGTTCGGTTGCCTCGCGGGTCAGGGCGTCGCGCAGCGGCGTGCCCGGATTGACGAACGATGCGCCCGGCAACTGCACGCCCATGGCTTCCAGCAACACCTGGTTGGAGTTGGCCGTGCCGTAGAAGGTGCAGGTGCCCGCACCGTGGTACGACGCGGACTCGGCTTCCAGCAGCTCTTCGCGGGTGGCCTCACCGGCGGCGTAGCGCTCGCGCACTTCGGCCTTCTGCTTGTTCGGGATGCCCGGGGTCATCGGGCCGGCCGGTACGAACACCGCCGGCAGATGGCCGAAGGCCAGCGCACCGATCAGCAGGCCCGGCACGATCTTGTCGCACACGCCGAGGTAGACGGTGGTATCGAACATGTCATGGCTGAGGCCGATGGCCGTGGCCTGGGCAATGACATCGCGCGAGAACAGCGACAGCTCCATGCCACCACGGCCCTGGGTGACACCGTCGCACATCGCAGGGACGCCGCCGGCGACCTGCGCGGTGGCGCCCAGCTCGCGGGCGATGTCGCGGATCTGTTCGGGATAGGTCTCGAACGGCTGGTGGGCCGACAGCATGTCGTTGTAGGCGGTGATGATGCCCAGGTTCGGCGTCACGCCGCCGCGCAGGCGGCTCTTGTCGGTGCCGCCGCAGGCGGCGAACCCGTGGGCGAGGTTGCCGCAACTCAGGCGGCTGCGGAACGGGCCCTCACGCAGGGAGGCATCGATCGCGGCCAGATAGGCGGCGCGCGAGGCGGCGCTGCGGCGGATGACGCGCTCAGTGATGGCTTGCAGTTGAGGATGGAGGCTCATTGGCTACCGGCGTTCATGGTGGCGAGAGGCAAGCGGCGGCACGGCGCCGCCGCCGACATCAATCAGCCCAGTGGACGCGCAGGCGCGCGCCTTCCAGGTTGATCGCATTGAGGATCGGGTACTGCTGGGCGTCGTTGCTGTCCAGCGCCTGGCGCAGTACCTGCAGCTTCTGCTTGCCACGCAGCAGCAGCAGGCGCTGGCGGCACTGGCGCAGGCCGTGCGGGGTCAGCGTGATGCGCAGCGGCCACTGGTTCGCGCCTGGGCAGCCGGTGGCATCCAGCGCGGCATAGGGCAGGGTGCTTTCCAGTGCGCGTGCGAGGTCTTTCGAGCCCGGGAACAGCGAGGCGGTGTGCCCGTCGTTGCCCATGCCCAGCGCTACCAGGCTCGGCGGCTGGCTGTGCTGCGCCTGCAGGTTGGCGGTGTACACGCATTCGGGCAGTGGCTTGCCGATCCGTACCAGCGGATCGAAGTGGGCGCCCTCAGTGCGCTTGAGCAGGTGCTCGCGCACCAGCCAGGCGTTGCTGTCGCGATCCTGCGGCGACAGCCAGCGCTCGTCGGCCAGGCTCACTTCAACCCGGTCCCAGTGCACGTCCAGCTCGGCCAGTGCCTGGTAGACCGGGGCCGGCGTGGTGCCGCCGGACAACAGGATGCGGGCGCGGCCCACGTCATTGATGTCGTGGTTGAGGGTGCGTGCCATCTCAGCGGCCACCGCTTCGATCCAGCCGTCGGCGTCGCCGTGCTGGATGAACTCGATGCGGTCGTCGTGGAAGCTGGGGTTCATGCGGCAACTCCTGGTGCGTCACGTTCGGCGTCGGTGGCATAGGCGGCGGCGCCAAGCAGTCCGGCGTGGGGATGCATCACCGCCAACGAGGGCACGCGCGCCATGATCGAGGAGAAGCGGCCCTTGTGTTCGAAGCGCTGGCGGAAACCGGAGTGCTGCAGCGAATCGAGCATCTTCGGGGTCAGGCCTCCGGTCAGGAACACGCCATCCCAGGCGCCCTGGGTGAGCACCAGGTCACCGGCGATGGCGCCGAACACGGCGCAGAACACGTCCACGGTGCGCATTGCCTGCGGATCACCGTGCAGGGCGCGGGCGGTCACGTCCACCGGCTGCAGTTGGCCCGGGTCGATACCGGCCATCTCGCACACGGCGCGGTGGATGTTGACCAGGCCGGGGCCACAGATCAGGCGCTCGTTGGAGACGCGGCCGAACTGTTCGGACAGGATCTCGAGGATGCGGATCTCTTCCGGAGTTCCCGGCGGGAAACTGACATGGCCGCCTTCGGTTTCCAGCGGATAGCAGCGGCCGTGGCGCATGATCAGGCCGCCCACGCCGAGGCCGGTACCCGGCCCGATCACTGCGTAGTTGCGCGGCTGGCCCGGCTTGCCCGGAACCCAGGCGGCACCGCCGACCTGGACCACGTCCTCGGGCTGCAGCAATGAGATCGCCATCGCCTGTGCGGCAAAGTCGTTGATCAGGTGCAGTTCGTCGAAACCGAGCATCGCTGCGGTGCGGTTGCGCGAGATCACCCACGGATGGTTGGTGATGCGCGCTTCATCGCCATCAACGCGACCGGCCACTGCGAACACGCCGCGGCTTGCGCTGGCGCCGATCTGTTCCAGGTGGTGGCGCGCCGCATCACCCAGCGAAGGGAACTCCGCCACCGCGTATTCGCGGATGCTGTCCTTCCGCAGCGGCGCGTCCTGCGAGGTATCGGCCAGGGCGAAGCGGGCGTTGGTGCCGCCGATGTCGGCCACCAGCACCGGCTGCGAGCTGGCGCTCATGCCGACGCTCCGCTGTCCGGTGCGTCCACGCCCTGCGGCAGGAACTCGCCGGCATTGCTCGGGCCCCATTGGCCGGCGGGGTAGGGCTCCAGCGGCAGCTTGGCGTCCTTCCACGCGTCGGCGACGCTGTCGATCCAGGCCCACGCTGCACGCACTTCGTCGTCGCGCACGAACAGCGTGTGATTGCCATTGAAGGCATCCAGGAACAGGCGCTCGTACGCGATGCGGCGATGCAGGCCGGTTGGCACTGACAGTTCCAGTTCCAGCGGATGCAGTTCCAGCGCGCCCCATTCCGGGCCGGCCAGGCTGCTCATCAGGCCCAGTTCGATGTTTTCCTGCGGCTGCAGCTGGAACACCAGGCGGTTCGGTGCGGCCTGCGCGCGCTGCGGGCGCTCGAACAGCCAATGGGTGACCGGCTTCAGCGTGACCACCACGCGGGTGGTGCGCTCGGGCAGGCGCTTGCCGGTGACCAGATGGAACGGCACGCCGCTCCAGCGCCAGTTGTCGATATGCGCGGTGACACCGGCGAAGGTTTCCACGTCGCTGCCTTCCGGCGGCTGGTAAGCCTGCGCCGGCTGGCCGTTGATGGTGCCAGCGGTGTAGCGGCCGCGGATGCTGTCACGCGCGGCGTGCTTCGCGTCGAGCGGGCGAAGGGCGCGCAGCACCTTGACCTTCTCGTCACGGATGCGGTCGGCTTCCAGCGACGCCGGCGGCTCCATCGCCACCATGCACAGCAGCTGCAGGATGTGGCTCTGCACCATGTCGCGCAGCGCGCCGGAGCGGGCGTAGTAGGCGTCACGGCCGTCCACGCCTTCGCTCTCGGCCACCAGGATGTGCACCGATTCGATGTAGTTGCGGTTCCACACCGCTTCCAGCAGCGTATTGCCGAAGCGCAGCGCGATCAGGTTCTGCACTGCCGCCTTGCCCAGGTAGTGGTCGAGGCGGAACACGCGGTCCTCGTCGATCCACTGGCCGATGGTGCTGATGATTTCCTCGGCGCTCTCGCTGTCGCTGCCGATCGGCTTCTCCAGCATCAGGCGTGCCGGCGCGGCGAGGGCGCCGCCCTTGGCCAGGCCTTCGCAGGTGGAAATGTACAGGCCCGGCGGAATGGCGAGGTAGCTGACGCACTTGCGGTGCACCAGGTCGGAGACCGCAGCGGCAACCGAGTCGACGTCGCGCAGGTCCACCGAACGGTAGTCGATGCGGCGCAGCAGGGCAGCGATGTCGTCCTGCGTGGCCATCGGCATGGCCTGCTGCAGGCGCGGCCGCAGGATGTCATGGAAGGCTTCGGTGTCATGCCCGGACAGGGCCAGTGCGCGGATGCGGAAGTCCTCCGGCAGCAGGCCGTCGCCAAGCAGGCGAAGCAGCGAAGGGAACAGGTAGCGCTGGGCCAGATCACCTGTGGCACCGAACAGGAAGAGGGTGTCGTGCATCGCTCGAGTTTCAGATCCGGGTGACATCGTTGTCAATCGCTTCATGGCTGGGTTCGGGGGACATCCGCGCAACTGCCTGTCCGAGGTTCGTCAGGGGCGATCTCCGGGGTTGCGGAAGACCGTTCCATTCGAAACCACTACCTCGGCGGAACCTTCGTTCAACCGCCGACGCAGATCGGTGCGCACCGATGATCGGATAGTGCCACGTGAAAACGTTTACATGGCAGAATGGGCAACTGTATTCGATTGCAGTGCTCGCCGTCATGCGGCAGGCGCGCAATCATCACTGCCATCGGGAGGGCCGAGGCAGTCCCAAAAGACAGCCCGGCTTCGGGCGGACCGGATAGGTGATATGGCAAAAGTGCAGTTGCAGGGTGTGCGCAAGGTCTATGACAACGGCCAGGTCGCGGTGAAGGACGCCACCTTCGAGGTCGCCGATGGCGAGCTGATGGTGCTGGTCGGTCCGTCCGGCTGTGGCAAGTCGACCCTGTTGCGGATGGTGGCGGGCCTGGAAGAGATCAGCGGTGGCACGCTGACCATTGGTGATCGCGTGGTCAACGACGTGGCGCCGAAGGATCGCGACATCGCCATGGTGTTCCAGAGCTACGCGTTGTATCCGCACATGACCGTGGCCGAGAACCTGGCCTTCGGCCTGAAGCTGCGCGGGCATGACAAGGCAACCATCGACAAGCGCATCGCCGAAGCCGCGCAGACGCTGGGCCTGACCGAGATGATGGACAAGCTGCCCAAGGCGATGTCCGGTGGCCAGCGTCAGCGCGTGGCACTGGGCCGGGCGCTGGTGCGCGAGCCGGCGGTGTTCCTGCTCGACGAGCCGCTGTCCAACCTCGACGCCAAGCTGCGCCACAGCGTGCGCACCGAGATCGCGCAGCTGCACCGCAAGCTGGGCACCACCATGATCTACGTGACGCACGACCAGGTTGAAGCGATGACCCTGGGCCAGCGCATCGTGGTGCTGAAGGACGGCATCATCCAGCAGATCGATACGCCGATGGCGCTCTACGACCGCCCGGCCAACCTGTTCGTGGCCGGTTTCCTCGGCAGCCCGGCGATGAACGTGCTGCGTGGCACGCTGCAGGGCGATGCCGGCGGCGTGAGCGTGGTCGACGGCGAATGGCGTGCACCGCTGGGCCAGGCGACGATCGATCCGGCGTGGCTGCAGAAGCCGATCGCGGTGGGCGTGCGCCCGGAGCACCTGCAGCCGGCGGCTGCCGATGATGCGCATGCATTCACCGCGCGCATCGAAGGCATCGAACCGGTCGGCAACGAGATCTTCGTCAACATGAGCAGTGGCCAGCACGCGCTGACCATGCGCGTGGCACCACAGTCGCTGCCAGCAGTGGGCGAGCAGATCCGCGTGGCGATTCACCCGCAGGGCCTGCACTTCTTCAACGCAGAGAGCGGCGAGCGCCTGTAGCCGGTAGTGCTGGCCGCTGGCCGGCAACCTCGACCCTGCATGGTTGCCGGCCAACGGCCGGCACTACCATTCCTGCACCCACCCGTGCAGGTCCCCGCCCGCTTCAGCGGGCCAGGCCATCCAGCAGCGGCACGCGCTGCGCAATGGCATCACCCACCTGCAGCTCGGCGTCGCCAGCCTCCAGCGGCAGCACCGCCAGCGCCAGGTCACCGGCTACGCTGGCGATCGTGCCCAGCGTCGCGCCGTCCTGCAGCACGCCATCGCCGGCCTGTGCCGGTGCCGCAGTATGCAGCAGCTGCACCGCGCGCTTGGCCTTGCCGAGGAAGTGGGTGCGGGCGACGATTTCCTGGCCCGGGTAGCAGCCTTTCTTCACGCTGTAGCCATTCAGGCGGTCCAGGCCCAGCTGCTGCGGGGTCCACACTTCGCGCTGGCTTTCGTCCAAGCGCGGCAATCCGTAGCGCAGGTCGGCCTGGCGCCAGGCGAGGGCGAAGGCGGCCTCATCGGTTTCGCTGCCGGATGCAACGGCAGCCGCCGCCCCGATGCGCAGGGTGCGCGGCAGGGCGTCGCTGCCCAGGTCCAGCTCCCAGCCGTCACCTGCAGCAAGCGCGATCGCGGCGCCGCTGGCAGCCTCGGGCGCAGTGAACGCACCGGCCACGGCCAGATCGCTGCGCACCTGTACCTGCACCTTGCGACGGAACACGAAGCGCTGCAGTTGCGACGCAATCTCATCGGCATCGCCGTCGGCCAGCACCAGCATCACGTGATCGTCGGCCAGCCGGAGCAGCTGGAACACTGCCAGGGTGCGGCCCTTGGCAGTCAGCCAGGCGCTCCACTGCCAGTGCAGCAGGGGCAGGGCGGTGACATCGCTGCTGAATTGGGCGTGGGCGAAGGCGGCCGCATCCGGGCCCTGCAGGCTCAGCAGCTGGTGGCCGGGCAGGCGCGGATATCCGACGAAAGCAGGGGGCAGGTTGTCAGGCACGTGAACGAGGTCTAAAATTTGTGCGTTGCGAGACCGAACATGATAGGCCAAACAACCCCCACTCCCGACGACGAATCTGAAGCCCCGCTGGTCCCTGCGGCACCCGTGCCCGTGGAACAGGAAAAAGCAGAGGAATTCGGCGGCCGCGGCGGACTTGATCCGGTGCGGTATGGCGATTGGGAGAAAAACGGACGCTGCATCGATTTCTGATCAGCATTGAGCCAACGCGGCCGCGTGCCGCCCAGCCGAGACAACGAGCCCAGCGAATGGCGACCAGACAACGCCCACTTTCCCCGCACCTTCAGGTGTATCGCTGGCAGATTCAGATGGCCACCTCGATCCTGCATCGAGCCACTGGCATCTTTCTGTCTGTTGGTGCCCTCATCATCGCTGCCGGCCTGCTGGCCCTGATGATGGGGCCCGAGTCCTGGAACTGCTTCACCGGCCATGCCGGGGCCTGGTATGGCCGCGTGTTCCTGTTCGCGTGGACATGGTCGTTCGCCTATCACCTGTGCAATGGCATCCGTCATGTAGTGCAGGACTTCGCCATCGGCTTCAGCATCCCTGCCTTCATCCGCAGCAGCTGGCTGTCGGTCATCGGCAGCCTGGTGATCACCCTGCTGGTGTGGGCCTATGTGATGTTCGGAGGTGCCGCGTGAGCAAGTTCCGTACCCCGCTGAAGAACGTGCGCGGCCTGGGCTCGGCCAAGACCGGCACCGAGCATTTCGTGCACCAGCGCCTGACCGCCGCCGCGCTGGTGGTGCTGGGCATCTGGTTCCTGGTCTTCGTACTGGGCCTGCTGGGCTCGGATTACGCGACCGCCGCCGCCGCCGTGGCCAAGCCGTGGAATGCAGTGCCGCTGATCGGCCTGCTGATCGCCATGTTCTGGCACGCGCAGCTCGGCATGCAGGTCGTGCTGGAAGACTACATCCACGAATCGCTGCTGGCCCTGGTGCTGCAGACCGCGGTGAAGTTCGTCGCCGTGCTCGGCATGATCGTCAGTGTGTTTGCGGTGGGCCGCATCGCCCTCGGCGTTGCCTGAGCCCAGGCACCTACACAGGAATCCAGATTAGATGTCCGCTTACAAGATCACCGAACACAAGTACGACATGGTCGTGGTCGGCGCCGGCGGTGCCGGCCTGCGCGCCACGTTCGGCCTGGCCGCCAAGGGCCTGCAGACCGTGTGCCTGACCAAGGTCTTCCCGACCCGTTCGCACACCGTCGCCGCCCAGGGCGGTATTTCGGCCGCACTCGGCAACATGGGCGAGGACGACTGGCGCTACCACTTCTTCGACACCATCAAGGGTTCGGACTGGCTGGGTGACCAGGACGCCATCGAGTACATGTGCCGTGAGGCCATCCCGGCCATCATCGAACTCGAACACTACGGTGTGCCGTTCTCGCGCACCGCCGAAGGCAAGATCTACCAGCGTCCGTTCGGTGGCATGACCACCAAGTACGGCGAAGGCCCGGCGGCGCAGCGTACCTGCGCGGCGGCCGACCGTACCGGCCACGCGATGCTGCACACCCTGTACCAGCAGTCGCTGAAGCACGATGCGCGCTTCATGATCGAGTACTTCGCGCTCGACCTGATCTTCGACGACGAAGGCGCCTGCCGCGGCGTGCTGGCCCTGGACATGTCCGATGGCACGCTGCACCTGTTCCGCGCCCAGGGCGTGGTGCTGGCCACCGGCGGCTACGGCCGTGCCTACTTCAGCGCTACCTCGGCGCACACCTGCACCGGCGACGGTGGCGGCCTGGCCATGCGTGCCGGCATCGCCATGCAGGACATGGAGTTCGTGCAGTTCCACCCGACCGGCATCTACGGCGCCGGCTGCCTGATCACCGAGGGTGTCCGCGGTGAAGGCGGCATCCTGCGCAACAGCAGCGGCGAGCGCTTCATGGAGCGCTATGCACCGCACTACAAGGACCTGGCCTCGCGCGACGTGGTCAGCCGTTCGATGACCATCGAGATCCGCGAAGGCCGCGGCGTCGGCGAGCACAAGGATCACATCCTGCTCGACCTGACCCACCTCGGCCCGGGCGTGATCGACGAGAAGCTGCCGGGCATCGCCGAGAGCGCCCGCATCTTCGCAGGCGTCGACGTGCACAAGCAGCCGATCCCGGTCATTCCGACCGTGCACTACAACATGGGCGGCATCCCGACCAACTACCACGGTGAAGTGGTGCAGAAGGTCGGCGACAACGACAACGCCGTGGTGCCGGGGCTGTACGCCATCGGCGAAGCGGCCTGCGTGTCCGTGCACGGCGCCAACCGCCTGGGCTCGAACTCGCTGCTCGACCTGGTGGTGTTCGGCCGTGCGGTGGCCAACCGCTGCGCCGAGACCATCAAGCCGGGCGCCGCGCACAAGCCGCTGCCGGCCGATGCCTGCGACAAGGCGCTGGGCCTGCTGGACAAGCTGCGCCACGCCAACGGCGATACCCCGACCTCGGTCATCCGCGACCGCATGCAGCGCACCATGCAGGCCGACGCGGCCGTCTTCCGCACCAGCCAGACGCTGAAGGAAGGCTGCGAGAAGATGGACAAGATCTTCGACTCGTTCCAGGACGTGAAGGTCTCCGACCGTTCGCTGGTCTGGAACTCGGACCTGATCGAGACCTACGAGCTGAACAACCTGCTGCTCAACGCGGTGGCGACGATCAACTCGGCCGAACAGCGCAAGGAAAGCCGTGGTGCGCATGCGCACGAGGACTATCCGGACCGCGACGACGTCAACTGGCAGAAGCACACCCTGGTCAGCGTCGACGAGAAGGGCAAGTGCAGCTTCGACTACCGTCCGGTGCACATGTACACGTTGACCGACGACGTGTCCGTGGTGCCGCCGAAGCCGCGCGTGTACTGATCCGACCCCGCCTACCATGCAATCCGCGCCCACGGGCGCGGGCCGCCTGAGCCAACGAGAGCAGCCATGGCCGAGTTTTCACTCCCCAAGAATTCCAAGATCACGAAGGGCAAGCACTTCCCCGTCAAGAACGGCGGCAAGAATGTGCGCACCTTCAAGATCTACCGCTGGAGTCCGGACGACGACAGCAACCCGCGCACCGATACCTATGAAGTCGATCTGGACGCCTGTGGCCCGATGGTCCTGGACGCCCTGATCAAGATCAAGAACGAGATCGACCCGACCCTGACCTTCCGCCGCTCCTGCCGCGAAGGCATCTGTGGTTCGTGCGCGATGAACATCGACGGCACCAACACCCTGGCCTGCACCCGAGCCATCTCGGACTGCGGCAAGAAGGAAGTGCCGATCTACCCGCTGCCGCACATGAACGTGGTCAAGGATCTGGTTCCGGACCTGACCCACTTCTACGCGCAGTACGCCTCGATCAAGCCGTGGATCCGCACCCAGACCCCGGCACCGCCGGACCGTGAGCGCCTGCAGTCGCCGGAAGACCGCAAGAAGCTCGACGGCCTGTATGAGTGCATCCTGTGCGCCTGCTGCTCGACCAGCTGCCCGAGCTACTGGTGGAACGGCGAGCGTTACCTGGGCCCGGCGATCCTGCTGCAGGCCTATCGCTGGATCATCGACTCGCGCGATGAGGACACCGGCGCGCGCCTGGACGATCTGGAAGATCCGTTCAAGCTGTACCGCTGCCACACCATCATGAACTGTGCCCGGACCTGCCCGAAGGGCCTGAACCCGGCGCTGGCAATCGCCGAGATCAAGAAGCTGATGATGGAGCGCCGCGCCTGATACAGGCCTGGCAGTACCCGGTGGAGCCACGCCACGCGAGGCTGCACCACCCAGTAGAGCCACGCCATGCGTGGCTTTGCTGTATCTGGAGAAGCACGATGGAAGACGATGTCCTGCTGAAGAAGCTGCGCTGGCGCTGCCGCCGCGGCATGCGAGAACTGGACCAGCTGTTTGGCCGCTACCTGGACCACGAATGGCGCACTGCGCCGACCGAAGAGCGCGAGGTTTTCCTGTTCCTGCTCGACTGCGAGGACGATAAGTTGTGGCGCTGGTTCATGGGCTATGAGGCCTGCCCGCATGCGCACGCGATCCCCCTCATGCAGAAGATCCTCGCCCTCAAGCCTTGAGTGGCGCCCCTCGCGGCTGCAGGCCGCCGCCCAGGTCGTGGTGCTGCTGGCCGCCCCCTGGTTGCTGCGTGCCTCCGATCTGCCTGCGCGGCTGCTGATGCCCGCGCTGCTGCTGGCCTGGGGCGTCGGGTTGGCCGAACTGGCCTGGCGCCAGCGCCGGCCGCGCGTGCAGGTGCTTCTGCCTCCGCTTCCCGGGCCACTGCAGGTGGCGGGGCGGGACGTCGATACGCCAAGGCTGGTGGTGCGTGGCCCATGGCTGTTGTTGCTGTGGTGTGAGGATCGGCGCCGCCGGCGCCTGCTGTTCTGGCCGGATGTGCTCGATTCCGGGCAGCGACGTGAACTGCGACTGGCCGTGGCCGCACGCAGCGTTTCCCGTCGGCCCCGGTCGATGGCACCATAAGCTGAATTGACCGGCGTGCCTGCATGTTCAAACCCATTCCCGTGGCCATTGGCCTGCGCTACCTGCGCGCCAAGCGCCGCAACGGCTTCATCTCCTTCATCTCGATGGCATCGATCCTGGGCATCGCGCTTGGCGTTACGGTGCTGATCACCACTCTGGCGGTGATGAGCGGTTTCCAGAAGGAAATCCGCAGTCGCCTGCTGCAGATGACCGCACACACCACCATCAGCCGTGACGGTGAACCGATGCCGGACTGGATGCGCGTGGTCGATGTCGCCCGCAAGGATCCGCGCGTGGCGGGTGCCGCGCCGTACATCGAGATCCAGTCGATGATCAGCGGCCCGCGCGTGCAGGGTGCGATCATCCAGGGCATCGATCCGGCCCTGGAGCCGAACGTCTCGGTGATCGACAGGAAGGTCACCAAGGGCAGCTATGACAGCCTCAAGCCGGGCAGCTTCAACCTGCTGCTGGGCAAGGAGCTGGCGATCTGGCTGGGCGTGGACGTTGGCGACCAGGTGCTGGTGACTTTTGCCGAAGTGCAGGGTACGCCTGCCGGTGCAGTGCCACGGATGAAGCGCTTCACCGTCAGCGGCATCTTCGAGGCCGGGTACAACGAGGTCGATCGCGGCGTCGGCTTCGCCAACATGCAGGACCTGGAGCGTGTTCTGCGTAGCGACGGCGCCACCGGCGTGCGGCTGAAGCTGCACGACATGGACCGTTCGCTGGAAGTGGGCGTGGACCTGGCGCAGAGCCTCGGTGGCGCCTATCGCGTGAGTGACTGGACGCAGCAGAACGCCAATCTCTACCACTCGCTGCGCATGGAGAAGGTGGTGATGGGCATCCTGCTGTCGCTGATCATCGCCATGGGGGCCTTCAACCTGGTGTCCTCGCAGGTGATGCTGGTGACCGACAAGCAGGCCGACATTGCCATCCTGCGCACCCTGGGCCTGACCCCGGGCGGGGTGATGCAGGTGTTCATGGTGCAGGGCTCGTTGATCGGCATCTTCGGCACGCTGGCCGGCCTGATCGGTGGCATCACCCTGACCCTCAACCTGGAACGCATCCTCGGCGCCATCGAGAGCGTGTTCAACGTCAAGCTGCTGCCGGAGGATGTGTACTACATCACCGGCCTGCCGACCGACATGCAGACCGGCGACGTGGTGGCGATCACAGTGGTCGCGCTGCTGATGAGCTTCCTGGCCACCCTGTATCCCGCCTGGCGGGCAGCACGCACCCAGCCGGCGGAGGCCCTGCGTTATGAATAAGGTCGTCAACCGCGGCGATGAAGTGATCCGCGCCGAAGCGCTGGGCAAGACCTATGCCGAAGGGCGCATGCAGACGCCGGTGTTCGATGGGCTGGACCTGACCGTGACTGCTGGCGAGACGGTGGCGATCATCGGTGCCTCCGGTGCCGGCAAGAGCACGCTGCTGCACCTGCTGGGCGGCCTGGACATTCCGACTGCCGGCGAAGTGTATGTGACCGGCCAGCGCATGTCGGCGCTGTCGGATACCGCGCGCGGTCTGCTGCGCAACCAGGCGCTGGGCTTCGTCTACCAGTTTCATCACCTGCTGCCGGAATTCACCGCGCTGGAAAACGTGATGATGCCGGTGCTGCTGGCCGGCACCGCCGTGGCCGAGGCGAGCAGCCGGGCGACCACGCTGCTGGAAGCGGTCGGCCTCGGCCATCGCCTGGACCACAAGCCGGGCGAGCTGTCCGGCGGCGAACGCCAACGTGCCGCAGTGGCGCGTGCGCTGGTCAACCATCCCGCCTGCGTGCTCGGCGACGAGCCGACCGGCAACCTGGATGACCGCACCGCCGGCACCGTGTTCGAGCTGATGCTGGAACTCAACCGCGCGCGCCATACCAGCCTGGTGCTGGTGACCCACGACCGCAGCCTGGCGCGGCGCCTGGACCGGGTGCTGGAGCTGCGCGAAGGGCGCCTGCACGCGCTGGCCCACGCCGACGTCTGAGCGCTGGGACCGCTTTGGTAGAGGCCGGCCTTGGTCGGCTGCTCCTGCAGGGCAAGCGCCAACCAAGGTTGGCGTCTACCGTGGTCCGGCCAGTAGCCGCCGACCGGCGGCTGAATGGGGCACGAGCCGTCGCGCCGGCGTTGCCAGCCCAGGCGCATGATGGCGACAGTTCCCCGAGGAGATCGCCATGAAGACCCCGATCCTGATGGCCGGAATCTGCCTGGCACTGGCCGCCTGTGCGACGACCGGCCGGCTCAGCAGTACCGAAAGACTGGATCTGTACCGTGCCCACGCCGGCGCGCCGCAGAACGACATGCAGTTCTTTGGCAGCCTCAATGGCTGGACCGAGCTGGGCGACAGTGCGCTGGCGGTGTGGACCCGTCCCAGCGAAGCCTATCTGCTGGAGTTGAATGGTCCCTGCCAGGACCTGCCGTATGCGACCGCCATCGGTCTGACCAGCAGCATGGGCCGTGTGTCGTCGCGCTTTGACAAAGTGCTGGTGCGCGACCCCACCGGCGGCCCGCGCCTGCCGTGCTTCATCAACAGCATCCGCAAGCTGGATGTGAAGGCGCTGCGCGCGTCCGAGCAGAAGCTGCGCCAGGCGCAGGTGCAGGAGCGCGAGGAAAACGCGAAATAGCGCGGTAGTGCCGGCCGCTGGCCGGCATCGCGCAGATGCCAGATTGCCGGCCATCGGCCTGCACGACCTGCCTGTCAGGCTTCCGGGGTGAAGCCGGCCGGCTTTTCCGCGTCCTTCTCGAACAGGAACTTGACCAGTTCGCCTTCAAGGAACGCACGATGTTCCGGCGTGCGCGGCGACAGCCGGTTCTCGTTGATCAGCATGGTCTGGTGGGCCAGCCACGCGGCCCAGGCCTGCTTGCCGATGTTGTTGAAGATGCGCTGGCCCAGCTCGCCGGGGTAGGGCACGAAGTCCAGGCCCTCGGCATCGCGTTGTTCGTACTGGCAGAAGACGGTTCGGGGCATGGCATTCACTCGTGGTTACGGGGTTTGCTGGAATTTCGTTTCGGCGTCTTGATCGTGGCGCCGTCGAGCAGTTTGCGGATCGGTGCCGGCAGGCCCAATGCGGGTAGCTCGTCGTTGGCGACCCAGCGCAGCGTGGGTTCTTCCACCCGCAGGCCGCGCACCTTCCGTGACAATACCTGCAGGTGCAGCCTGTAGTGGCTGAAGGTGTGCTGCAGCACCGGCAGTTCCTCTGCATCTTCCAGCGAGCCGTCGACATGTGCGTCGAACCAGTCCTGCAGGTCGCTGCCGGCCTCGGCCTGCGGCAGCGTCCACAGCTGCGCCCAGATGCCGGTGTCCGGCCGCTTCTGCAGCAGCACGCGTTGCTGGGCGTCGCGCAGCAGCAGGGCGACCGCTTCGCGTTCGGGCAGGGTCTTGCTGGGCTTGGGCGTGGGCAGTTCAGCGGTGCGGCCTTCGCGCCGCGCCACGCACGCGTCCTGCAGCGGGCAGATCACGCAGGCCGGCTTGGCCCGGCTGCATACCGTCGCGCCCAGATCCATCTGCGCCTGGGTGTAATCGGCCATGCGCCCGGCCGGCACCTGCGCGACGTGCGCCTGGGCAATCGCCCACAGTTGTTTCTCGATGGCCGGCAGGCCGGGAAAGCCGTCGATGCCGTGGTAGCGGCTGAGCACGCGCTTGACGTTGCCGTCGAGAATCGCGAACCGATCGTTCCATGTCTGGCTGAGGATCGCACCGGCGGTGCTGCGGCCGATGCCGGGCAGGGCATGCAATGCATCGAAATCGCGCGGCAGGTCGCCGTCGTGCAGTTCCACGCAGCGCTTTGCGGCGGCATGCAGGTTGCGTGCGCGGGCGTAGTAGCCGAGCCCGGCCCACTGCGCCATCACCGCGTCATTGCTGGCGGCGGCGAGCTCGGGCAGGGTTGGGAAGTGCTGCAGGAACCGCTGGAAGTACGGGATGACCGTGGCCACCTGGGTCTGCTGCAGCATGATCTCCGACAACCAGACCCGATAGGGGCTGCGCGGGTGCTGCCAGGGCAGGTCATGGCGACCGTGGTCGTCGAACCAGTGCAGCAGGCGGGCGACGAAGTCGTCTTCCTTGGCAGTGTCGGCGCTGGCGTGCGGCTGGCGGGGCATGAGTGTTCCGGAAGGAGGCAGCCACCCATGGGGTGGCTCTACCAGATCGCAGTAGAGCCACGCCATGCGTGGCTGCACGGTGTATCAGGCGCCCAATGCTTCGGGCAGCAGGGCGTCGACGAAGGCTTCCGGGTCGAATACACGCAGGTCTTCCGGGCGCTCGCCAATGCCGGCGAAGCGGATCGGAATGCCGAACTCGCGGGCCAGTGCGAACACCACGCCGCCCTTGGCGGTGCCGTCCAGCTTGGTCACCACCAGGCCGGTCACGTTCACTGCGGCATTGAACTGGCGCAGCTGCGACAGCGCGTTCTGGCCGGTGGTGCCGTCGATCACCATCAGCACTTCGTGCGGGGCGGTGGGGTCGATCTTGCCGAGCACGCGGCGGATCTTGCCCAGCTCGTTCATCAGCCCGGACTGGGTGTGCAGGCGGCCGGCGGTATCGGCGATCAGCACCGAGGTGCCGCGGGCCTTGCCGGCCTGCAGCGCGTCGAATGCCACCGAAGCGGCATCGGCGTTCTGCCCCTGCGCAACCACGGCCACGCCGTTGCGCTCGCCCCAGGCCTGCAGCTGGGCCACGGCGGCGGCGCGGAAGGTATCGCCGGCAGCCAGCATCAGGCTGTGGCCGTCATCCTTGAAGCGCTTGGCCAGCTTGCCGATGGTGGTGGTCTTGCCGACGCCGTTGACGCCGACGGTGAGCACTACGAAGGGCTTGGCATTGCGGTCGATCACCAGCGGCTTGGCCACCGGCTGCAGGATCGCGATCAGTTCGGCGCGCAGCGCGGCCAGCAGCGCATTGGCGTCGGCGAACTCGCGCGACTTCATGCGCTTGCGCAGGCCCTCGACCAGATCGGTGGTGGCGCCCACGCCGACGTCGGCGGTGATCAGGGCGGTTTCCAGCTCGTCCAGCAGATCGTCGTCGAGCTTGGGGTTGCGCGAGAACAGGCCGCCGAAGCTGCGCGCGATGACGCTGTTGCGCAGGCGCTCGCGCCAGCCGGGCTTGCCGGCGGGCGCCGGAGGGGCATCCACCAGCGCAGGCAGGTCGGTGGCCGGGGCGGTGGGTTCCTCGACCGGAATGACCGGAGCCAGAGGAGCCAGCACAGCGGCCGCAGCGAGCGCTTCAGCCTGGACGTCCTCGGGCGCGGTGGCCGGCTGCGCAGCTGGCACGGCAGGCACTTCGGCGACCGGGGCCGATTCCGGTGCAGGTGCGGGTGCATTGGCTTCGACCACCGCGGCGGTGGGTGCGTCTTCGGCCGGGGCGGCCGACGGGAACGCCGCCGCCAGCTCTTCAGCCGAGTAGTGCTGGGTCTTGGACGCCTCCGTGGTGGGGGCATCCTGGGGCTTCTTGCGGCGGAAAAAACTGAGCATTGGCAAAAGGCGCTGAAATCAGAGGGATATGCTACCACTCGGGCCTGTCGGGCCGATGTGGACTCAAGGTCGCGGCCGGCCGGCCGTTAACCGGTCCGGAGGGTTGCGCGGAGCGGCCCGGAGACCGCCATGAACAACGTGATGGGAATCGCCCTCGGCGGGATGCGTGCGGCCCAGCAGGGCGTGCAGGTGGCAGCGCACAACGTGGCCAATCTGGCCACCCCCGATGCGCAGCGCCTGCAGTTGCAGCGCGGTGCCACTGGACAGGGTGGGGTGCAGGCCTCGGTGACTGCCGCCGGCGCTGATGTCGGTGCACCGCTGGGAGATCTGCTGGCGGCGAAAGCCGAGGTGGTGGCCTTCGCCGCCAATGCCTCGGTGATCCGCCGCCAGGACCCGTTGCTGGGTTCGCTGCTGGATCGGGAAGCCTGAGCCCCCTCGGCAGGCGCGAACCGCCGCCCCTGGTGGGTGCCAACCCTGGTTGGCATGCTTACCCCCCCTGGCAGGTGCCAACCTTGGTTGGCACGCTTTTGGGGCGCCAACCAAGGTTGGCCTCTACCAAGGCACCGCTGGGCCATGCCCGGCGACCACCGCCTCGATCAGGCCGACAGCTCCAGCAGCAGCTTGTTCAGGCGCGCCACATAGGCACCCGGATCCTTCAGGCTGTCACCGGCGGCCAGCGCGGCCTGGTCGAACAGCACCCGACCGAGGTCGTCGAAGCGCGCGCCATCGGCTTCGGCGTCGAGCTTGGCGATCAGCGGATGGCCCGGGTTGATCTCCAGCACCGGCTTGCTGTCCGGCACCTTCTGCCCGCTGGCTTCCAGGATCTGGCGCATCTGCAGGCCCAGGTCCTGCTCGCCGATGGCCAGCACCGCCGGCGAATCGGTCAGGCGGTGCGACACGCGCACCTCGACCACTTCGTCACCCAGGACCGTCTTGAGCCGCTCGACCAGGCCCTGCTTGTCCTTTGCTGCCGCTTCCTGTGCCTGCTTGTCCGCATCGGTTTCCAGTGCGCCCAGGTCGAGATCGCCACGGGCGATGTCGACGAAGCCCTTGCCGTCGAAATCGGTCAGGTAGCCCATCAGCCACTCGTCGATGCGGTCGGTCAGCAGCAGCACTTCCACGCCCTTCTTGCGGAACACTTCCAGGTGCGGACTGTTGCGCACCTGGCTGTAGCTCTCGCCGGTGAGGTAGTAGATCTTGTCCTGGCCTTCGGTCATGCGGCCGATGTAATCGGCCAGCGACACGCTCTGCGCATCGCCGTCGCCACGGGTGGAGGCGAAGCGCAGCAGGCCGGCCACCTTCTCGCGGTTGTTGTAGTCCTCGGCCGGGCCTTCCTTCAGCACCTGGCCGAACTCCTTCCAGAACGTGGCGTACTGCTCGGGCTTGTCGGTGGCCAGCTTCTCCAGCATGTCCAGCGAACGCTTGGTCAGCGCCGATTTCATCGAATCGATGACCGGGCCGGACTGCAGGATCTCGCGCGAGACGTTCAGCGACAGGTCGTTGGAATCGACCACGCCCTTGATGAAGCGCAGGTACAGCGGCAGGAACTGCTCGGCCTGGTCCATCACGAACACGCGCTGCACGTACAGTTTCAGGCCCTTGGGCGCATCGCGGTGGTACAGGTCGAACGGCGCGCGGCCGGGCACGTACAGCAGCGAGGTGTACTCCAGCTTGCCCTCGACCTTGTTGTGGCTCCACGCCAGCGGGTCGCTATGGTCGTGCGCTACGTGCTTGTAGAACTCGGTGTACTCGGCGTCGCTGATCTCGGTGCGCGGGCGGGTCCACAGCGCGCTGGCGCGGTTGACGGTCTCCCACTCGACGGTGGCGCCTTCTTCGCCACCTTCCTTCGGCATCTGGATCGGCAAACCGATGTGGTCCGAGTACTTCTTGAGGATGCTGCGCAGGCGCCAGCCATCGGCGAAGTCGTGCTCGCCGTCCTTCAGGTGCAGCACGATGCGGGTACCGCGCTCGGCCTTGTCGACGGTGGCCACTTCGAAATCGCCTTCCCCACGCGAGCTCCAGCGCACGCCTTCGGCTGCAGCCAGGCCGGCGCGGCGCGAGGTCACTTCCACTTCGTCAGCGACGATGAAAGCGCTGTAGAAGCCGACGCCGAACTGGCCGATCAGCTGCGAATCCTTCTTCTGGTCGCCGGACAGCTGCCGCAGGAAGTCGCCGGTGCCGGACTTGGCGATGGTGCCGAGGTGGGCGATGGCTTCGGCGCGGCTCATGCCAATGCCGTTGTCTTCGATGGTGATGGTGTGGGCGGCGGCGTCGAAGCTGACGCGCACGCGCAGCTCGCTGTCGCCTTCCAGCAGCGCCGGTTGGGTCAGGGCCTCGAAGCGTAGCTTGTCGGCGGCGTCGGCAGCGTTGGAGACCAGCTCGCGCAGGAAGATTTCCTTGTTGGAGTACAGCGAGTGGATCATCAGCTGCAGCAGTTGCTTGACTTCGGTCTGGAAGCCAAGGGTTTCGGTCTGGGTGGTCTCGGTCATCGATAGGGCTCCATGTGCAATGCCGCGCCAGCGCGTGCGGCCTCGCCAAGGGGTAGGGGTGATTGTCCCGAAATCAAGGGGTTGTTCGGCCGGGCTGCGCCCGGCACCCGCAGAGGCCAGAGCAACAGCCGAAGCAACAGCGGGCTATCCGTGGGATGGCGGGGCGGTGTCGGATTGCGGGGACACCGCGCAATCCGACACCGCCACGCCTTCGATAGTTGGCCGGCGGCCAGTAGATCCACGCCATGCGTGGATGGAATCTCTCAGATATCGAAATCCAAACCAGGGTCAGATCCGTTTTCCGCAGGAAAACGGATCTGACCCCGCCTGTATGTCGAGCATCGGATCGCGTCTGGGGTAGAGCCCCCTGAGTCAGGGGGCGGCCGCGAAGCGGCGGGGGTATGGAAGCTGGTAAGTGGGGCCCGCGTTTCGCGCAGCGAAGCGTGGGAGCGACAGCGCGCATGCGTTGGCGCGTCCCCGGCCGCGGCCCGGCCGAACTACAATCCCACTCATGCTGAAATTCTTGAATACCTCCCGCCGGGGACGCCAATGAGCGGCCGTGGGGGCAACGACGGCCAGGTCCGCATCATCGGCGGTCGCTGGCGCAATACCCGCTTGCCGGTGCCGACCCTGCCGGGGCTTCGGCCCAGCAGCGACCGTGTGCGCGAGACCCTGTTCAACTGGCTGATGCCCAAGCTGGGCGGGGCCCGCGTCCTGGACCTGTTCGCAGGCAGCGGCGCATTGGGGCTGGAAGCCGTCTCGCGCGGTGCCGCCCACGCCACCCTGGTCGAGCGCGATGCGCAGCTGGGACGCAACCTGACCGCCGCCGTGGCCAAGCTGCAGGCCAGCGACCAGATCAGCGTCGTGCAGGCAGATGCCCTGCGCTGGCTGCAGGGTGCGCAGGCGCAGCAGGCCGATCTGGTGTTCATCGACCCGCCATTCGCCGATGGCCTGTGGCAGGACGTGCTGGCCCAGCTGCCGCGGCACCTGGCAGCCGATGCCTGGCTGTACCTGGAATCGCCGGCCGGCCACGTGCCGGTGCTGCCGCAGGGCTGGCTGCTGCACCGCGAGGGCGGCACCCGTGAGGTGCGTTTTGCCCTGTACCGCCGTGCCACTGCTACACTTTGACCTCATCTGAACATCTGCTACCGCCCATGACCGTGGCCAACCGCCGCATTGCCGTCTATCCCGGCACGTTCGACCCGATCACCAACGGTCACATCGACCTTGTGAGCCGGGCCGCGCCGCTGTTCGAAAAGGTCGTGGTCGGCGTGGCGCAGAGCCCGTCGAAGGGCCCGGCGCTGCCGCTGGAACAGCGCGTGCAGCTGGCGCGTGGCGCCCTGGCCCACCATGGCAATGTCGAAGTCATCGGCTTCGATACCCTGCTGGCCCATTTCGTACGTTCGGTCCAGGGCGGGGTGCTGCTGCGCGGCCTGCGCGCGGTGTCCGACTTCGAGTACGAGTTCCAGATGGCCAGCATGAACCGCCACCTGATCCCCGAGGTCGAGACCCTGTTCCTGACCCCGGCCGAGCAGCACAGCTTCATTTCGTCCTCGCTGGTCCGCGAGATCGCGCGCCTGGGCGGCGACGTGTCCGGTTTCGTGCCGGCCGCGGTGCTCGAAGCCCTGCGCAAGGTCCGCGAAGCGAAGGCGGCACAGTCGTAAGCCCGCCGTACCTGCACCCCATTACGTACAACACCACGCACCATTCCGGGAGGAAATCCATGAACACCACCATGCGCGCGATGCTGATCGCTTCGTTGGCCCTGGCCTTCACCGCCTGCAAGAAGGAAGAGGCCGCTCCGGTCGACGAGGCCAAGCAGGCCCTGGTCGCTCCGTCCAAGGACGACGATGCCGGCTGGAAGAAGTACCTGCAGGAAGTGGCGATCCAGAACATGGGCAACATCACCAACAGCCCGTTCCTGTATTACCTCTCCCCGGAATCGGACCCGGACTTCCAGGCCAAGTACGAGCGCCAGACCGAGAGCGCGACCCAGGCCGTGGCCCGTGGCGTGCAGCCGGGCAACATGCTGGCCTTTGGTTCGTCGGCCTCGGGCAAGATGGCTGACATGATCCAGGCCGTGTTCAAGGACGTGTCGCCGGATTCGATGAAGGGCGTGCGCGTCGTCTTCATCGGCCAGTCGGCCGACAACGCCCGCGTGCAGGCTGCGATCCAGCCGACCGGTGCCGAGTACATTTTCGTCGAAGCCAAGTAATACCGAGCCATGGCGGCCATGCTCCGGCATGGCCCGGGCGGCGTCCTGCCAGGGCGCCGCTGATGACCTGACCGGCCCGCGCGCCCGCGCTGGCCGGTCCTTTGTCCCAAGGCGCGGGCGAGGAGTATCGCCATGTCGCTGAAAATCAACGAGCTCTGCGTCAACTGCGACGTCTGCGAGCCGGCCTGCCCGAACCAGGCCATTGCGATGGGTGAAACCATCTACGTGATCGACCCTGCGCGCTGCACCGAATGCGTGGGTCATTTCGACGAGCCACAGTGCGTGGTCGTCTGCCCGGTCGAGTGCATCGACCCGGATCCGGAGATCGTGGAAACGGAAGACCAGCTGCTGGCCAAGCTGCGCCAGCTGCAGCACGATCACCCCGAACTCTATGCGGAGCCCCCATCCGAATGAAGACGCTGATCGTCCGCCCCCTGTTGCTGCTCGGCCTGCTGCTGAGCCCGATGGCCTGGGCCGACAGCCCGGCCCGTGCCGAGCGCCCCGACGGCGCAGCCATTGCCAGCGGCCACGCGCTGGCCACCCAGGCCGGTATCGATATCCTGGCGCAGGGCGGCAACGCCTTCGACGCTGCGGTGGCGGTCTCGTCCACGCTGGCGGTGGTCGAGCCGATCAGTTCCGGACTCGGCGGCGGCGGCTTCTTCCTTCTGCACGACGCGGCCACCGGCAAGGACGTGATGCTGGATGCACGCGAGACCGCACCGGCGGCGGCCACGCCGCAGGCCTTCCTCGACAAGCAGGGCAACCTGGACCGCGACCGCTCGGTCAACGGTGCGTGGTCGGCGGGTATTCCCGGCCTGCCTGCGGCGCTGGTCGAACTGTCGGCCAAGCACGGCAAGCTGCCGCTGTCTGCATCGCTGCAGCCGGCGATCCGCATCGCGCGCGAAGGCTTCCCGGTGTACGACCGCATGGCCAAGGGCTATGCGTCGCGCCGTGAAGTGATGGAGCGCTATCCCGGCACGCGTGAAGTCTATCTGCGCAACGGCAAGCCGATCGCCAGCGGTGACCTGTTCAGGCAGCCGGAGCTGGCGCAGACGCTGGAGCGCCTGGCCGCAGGTGGCTTCGATGGCTTCTACAAGGGCCAGACCGGAAAGCTGCTGCTGGCCGGCGTCAAGCAGGCCGGCGGCAAGTGGACCGCTGAAGAGCTGGCCGGCTACCGCGTGAAGCAGCGCGAGCCGATCGTGTTCAACTACAACGGCTGGAAGATCACCACCGCGCCGCCGCCGTCGTCGGGTGGCATCGCGCTGGCCAGCATGCTGCAGATCCTGGAAGGCTGGGACATCAGGAAGATGGACCCGGCGCACCGCACCCACCTGGTGGTGGAGTCGATGCGCCGTGCCTACCGCGACCGTACGTTCTTCCTCGGCGATCCGGACTTCGTGCAGATCCCGCAGAAGGTGCTGACCAGCAAGGACTACGCACAGGGCCTGCGCGCGACCATCCATCCGGAGAAGGCCACGCCCAGCGACCTGCTGTCGGGCAATCCGACGCCGCTGGAAGACGACGAGACCACGCACTTCTCGATCATCGACCGCGACGGCAACCGCGTCGGCGCCACCCAGACCGTCAACCTGCTGTACGGCTCGGGGCTCATTCCCAAGGGCACCGGCGTGCTGCTGAACAACGAGATGGACGATTTCGCGCTGAAGCCGGGTACGCCCAATGCCTTCGGCGTGATGGGCTACGAGGCCAATGCGCCGAAGCCGGGCAAGCGCATGCTCAGCTCGATGACGCCGACCTTCATGGAAAACAGCGACAAGGTGATCGTGCTGGGCACGCCGGGTGGCAGCCGCATCATCACCATGGTGCTGCTGGGCATCCTCGGCTACGACGCCGGCCTGGACGCGCAGCAGGTTGCCGCGCTGCCGCGCTACCACCACCAGTGGCTGCCGGATCTGATCGAAGCCGAGGACGATGCGTTCGACGCGGCGACGGTGAAGCAGCTGCAGGCGATGGGCCACAGGATCGACCTGCCGGGCAATGTCGCCGCCGGCGGTCGCGGTTCCAGCCACGTGTGGGGCAACCTGCAGACCGTGGAATGGGACCGCAAGGCGAACAAGCTGTTCGGCGGCAGCGACCCGCGCAATCCGGTGGGCAGTGCCCAGGTCGTGCCGGCCCACTGATGTGGCGGTGCCGGCCACTGGCCGGCAATCTGGCAGATCACCAGGACCCCGCCAACCGGCGGGGTTTCCTGTTTCCTTTCTAGCGATTATTTAACAGTCCGGCGCCGATAATCGACGCATGAAACTCTGGTCTATTCGTGGAAACTCGCAGCGCCTGGACGGTGGCGCGATGTTCGGCAACGCGCCGCGTGCGTTGTGGGAAAAATGGGCGGCTCCGGACGAGCTCAATCGCATCGAGCTGGCCTGCCGTGCGCTGCTTGCCAGTCCGCTGGAAGGCAAGACAGTACTGTTTGAAACCGGTATCGGTGCGTTCTTCGACCCGCGCATGCGCGAGCGTTATGGCGTGCAGGAAAGCCAGCACGTGCTGATCGATTCACTGCGCGAAGCGGGTTTCGAGCACGAGGACATCGACGTGGTGGTGCTCAGCCACCTGCACTTCGATCATGCCGGTGGCCTGCTTGCCGCATGGAGCGAAGGGCGTGAGCCCGAACTGCTGTTCCCCAACGCAACCTATGTGGTTGGTGCGCAGCATTGGCAGCGCGCCGTGCGGCCACACCCGCGCGATCGGGCCAGTTTCATTCCTGAGCTGCCCGGCCTGCTGCAGGCCAGTGGCCGCCTGGAAGTAGTGGAGGGGGAGTACTCGAAGGCGCTCGGCCGCAGCGTGCGCTTCAGCTACAGCGATGGGCATACGCCGGGGCTGATGCTGGCCGAGATCGTTGGCCACGCGCATGCCGGTGAAGATGCGCATGGTGGCGTGGTGTTCTGTGCCGACCTCATCCCAGGTCGTTCATGGGTGCACGTGCCGATCACCATGGGCTATGACCGCAATGCCGAATTGCTGATCGACGAGAAACGGCAGTTCCTTGAAGACAAGCTGGCGCGCAACGTGCGGCTGTTCTTCACCCACGACCCGCAGGTGGCGCTGGCGCAGCTGGGCCGTGATGACAAGGGACGTTTCGTGACCCTGCACGAACAGGGCGAGCTGAAGGCGCGCGCCCTAGGTTAATGGCAGAGCCGAGCGTGGGCTCGGCTCCACATCACTCGTCGTTACGACGCCTTCAGGCAGCTGCTCATGAAGGTCTTGCGCGCATCGCCGGCCAGCTTCTTCGCGCCTGCGTCAGCGTTGCATTTGCGCATGCGTTCCTGCTGCGTATTGACCGGCTTGGTTTCGGCGGCATGACCGCTGAGGCAGGAGCTCTGCGCGGTCTTGTAGGCATCCCCCTTCAAGCCCTTGTTCTTGGCCGAGCATTCGGCCATGCGCTGCTGCTGCGGGGTGGTGGCATTGGCAGTCAGGGGCAGGCCGACCAGCAGGACAGCGGCCAGCAGGAAAGAGGCTTTCATCGGGAGCTCCAAGCGGTGGCGGGTGCGCGGAGCATTCGCTTCCGACCGGTAAGGCCACGTGAAGAATCACGCGTCGGCCACACCCGCGTCCACGGGCGTTCACGTGACGCGGCGAAGCGGGCCGGCGAACGGTTGTCGGGTCAGAGCCCTCTCCTGCGGAGAGGGATCCGACCACGGTTCGCCGGATCAGCCGACGCGGGTGCCGAAGATGCGGTCACCCGCGTCGCCCAGTCCGGGCAGGATGTAGCCCTTGTCGTTGAGCTGGGCATCGATGGCCGCAGTGTAGATTTCCACGTCCGGATGCACGGCCTTCACTGCTTCGATGCCTTCGGGCGCGGCCACCAGGAAGATGCCCTTGATGCGACGGGCGCCGGCGCGCTTGAGCATGTCGATGGTGGCGATCAGCGTGCCGCCGGTGGCCAGCATCGGGTCGAGGATCAGTGCGTCGCGCTCTTCCAGGCGGCCGGTCAGGCGCTCGAAGTAGGGTACCGGCTGCAGGGTTTCTTCATCGCGCTGCAGGCCGACCACGCTGACACGGGCGGCCGGAATCAGCGACAGCACGCCGCTGAGCATGCCCAGGCCGGCACGCAGGATCGGCACCACGGTGATCTTGGCGCCGGCAATGCGCTGCACCGTCACCGGGCCGGCCCAGCCGGCCAAGGTGTGCGGCTCGGTATCCAGGTCGGCGGTGGCCTCGTAGGCCAGCAGCGTACCCAGCTCGTTGGCCAGTTCGCGGAAATCCTTGGTGCTGAGCGCAGCGTTGCGCATCAGGCCGATCTTGTGCTGCACCAGCGGGTGGCGCACTTCGACGATCTTCATGGTCGGGAAGGGGAATAGGGAGAGAGGCCGCCATTTTGCCGGATTGGCGGGGCGAAGCCCAAACCGGGCCCGGGGCCGCTGTACATGAAATGTGCAGAGGCATGTCACGGCCATGCAACCTTGCGGACATACCGTGCAGACCCATTCTTAACAGGAATGGGGATTCCAGTGCATATCAAGACTCCGTTGGCCGTTGCCATCACCCTGACCCTGGCGATGGGGGCTGCCGCCCCGCTGCAGGCCGCCGGGCAGCAGGCGGTAGCCGCCACCGGCGCCGTGGCGGCCGACGCGGTCGACCTGGACCGTATCGAGGTGCGCGCCCAGCTCGAATCGCAGGTCCGCGCGGTCGACCTCAAGCGCGGCAGCGACGCCATCGAAGACGCGGTGTCCTCCGATGCCCTGGGCCAGTACCCGGACAAGAACGTGGCCGAGTCGCTGCAGCGCCTGCCGGGCATCAGCGTGACCCGTGACCAGGGCGAGGGCCGTTTCGTGGTCATCCGTGGCCTGGACGCCAATCTCAACAGCGTCAGCGTGGATGGCATCGCCGTGGGCACGCCGGAGGATTCCAGCCGTGCCGCGCCGCTGGACGTGATCCCGTCCGATTCCACCGAACGCCTGCGCGTGGTGAAGTCGCCGACCCCGGACATGCCCGGTGATGCCATCGGCGGTGCCGTGCTGGTGGAATCGGCCTCGGCCTTCGACCGCGACGGTCGCAGCCTGCGTGGCAAGATCGAGGGCAGCCACCAGCAGCTGTCCGGCGAGACCAGCCCGAAGGCGGCCTTCAACTACAGCGAAGTGTTCAACGACACCTTCGGCGTGGCGCTGGGCGTGAACTACCAGAAGCGCCGGTTCGAGTCGGACAACACCGAAGTGGAGTACGACGGCGAGGACGATGCCGCCCCCGGTGACGTGACCGCGATCAACCTGCAGCACCGCAAGTACGAGATCGAGCGCAAGCGCATCGGCGCCAACCTCAACCTCGACTGGCGGCCGGACGAAGACAGCAGGTACTACCTGCGCACGCTGTACAGCCAGTTCGACGATGCGGAGACCCGCCAGCGCGTGATCTTCAACTTCGACGACGCGAAGATGGTCAAGACCGGCACCGACCAGTACCGCCTGGATGGCATGCCGAAGGACTCGATCGACAAGCGCATGCGCTACCGCACCAAGAAGGAAAACACCTTCGCGGCCAGCCTGGGCGGCGAGAACAAGTTGACCAACGCCGTGGTTGATTACCGGATCGGCTACACCCGTACCGAAGAGCGCGTGAACGACGAGATGGAGGCGCGTTTCAAGCTCAACGGCAGGGCGTTCAACGGCAGCCTGGACCAGAGCAGCCGGCTGCCCAGCTACAGCTTCGACAACCCGCAGTGGCTGGACAACAGCAACTACGCGTTCGACCGCTTCGTGCTATCGCCCAAGCAAGTGAGCGACAAGGAGCACAGCGCGCAGGTCAACGTGCGCTTCGACGGCGACAGCAGCAGCATCAAGTTCGGTCTGCTGGGCCGCTGGCGCGACCGCGACGTGAATGTGGATGAGCGCGAACTACGCGTCGGCCCGAAGGTGGCGCTGGCGGGCTGGACCACCTCCTCGCCCGAACATCGCCACGGCAACTTCGGCGACGGCATGGATTCGGCGGCGATGCGTGCCTTCTGGGCGGCCAATGGCAGCCAGTACAGCGCTCGCCCGCAGGACGTCGGCGGCAATGCGATGACGTCGCTGGAAGAGGATTACGTGGCCAGCGAAGACATCTTCGCCAGCTACGCCATGGGTACCTGGGACGTGGGCGCGCTGCGCCTCATCGGCGGCGTGCGCGTGGAGAACACCCGCTTCAAGGCGATTGGCAACCAGGTGGACGTGGCCGCCAACGGCCGCAGCTTCACCGTCACCCCGCGCGTGGCCAACAGCAGCTACACCAACGTGCTGCCGGGCCTGCACCTGCGCTATGACGCGGCTGATGACTGGGTGCTGCGCGCCTCGGCCAACAAGACCGTATCGCGCCCGTCCTTCGGCGACGTCTCGCCGCGCGCGGGTTACAGCCGTGGTGACGAGGAAGTGCGCCTGGGTAACCCGGAACTGGATCCGTACGAGTCGAAGAACATCGACCTGTCGGTGGAGAAGTACATCGGCAGCAGCGGCATCGTTTCGCTGGGCCTGTTCCACAAGTCGATCGATGGCTACATCGTCGAAACCGTGCGCACCAATGATCCGGCCTACGGTGGATTCGATGTGACGCAGCCGATCAATGGTCGCAAGGCCACCGTGCGTGGTGCGGAGTTCAACTGGCAGCAGCAGCTGGCCTTCCTGCCGGACGGCCTGGATGGCCTGCTGGTCGGCGCCAGTGGCACCTGGCTGGATACGAAGTTCGATGCCGGCATCAAGGACCGTGCGGGCGAGGACTTCACCCTGCCGCGCGCTTCCAAGCATGTCTACAGCGCACACATCGGCTATGAAAAGTACGGTGTAAGCACGCGCCTGGCGGCCGTGTACCGCAGCGAGTACCTGGACAGCATCGGCAAGGGGCGCGCATTCGACATCTACGTGGCACCCAACACCCAGCTCGATTTCTCGCTTGACTACAAGTTCACCCCGCGCGTGAGCGTGTACTTCGAGGCGCAGAACCTGCTGGACAAGCCGTTGGAGCTGTACCAGGGCACCCGTTCGCGCACCCTGCAGCTGGAAGAGTACGGCCGCACCTATGCGCTGGGCCTGAAGGTGGCGCTGTGATGGGGCGTGGCGTCACTGTCCTGGCCGCCGCGCTGGCGGCTACGCTGGTCGCCGGCTGCAAGCCGGCCACCGGCAACGATCCGGTTGCGGGAGCGGCCTCGCCGGCCGCCAGTGGCGAGCGCAAGGTAGCCACCATCGCCGAAGCGTTCCTGTCACCGATGACCCCGGCCGACAACATCGACTCGCCGGCGGCCTGGCGCGCGCCGGACGGCGTACTGTGGCTGATCGCCACTGCCAAGGCCACCGACAAGCTGGTGGTCTACGACGGCAGCACCGGCCAGCACCTGCGTGACGTCGGCAGCAGCGGCACCGCACCGGGGCAGTTCGACCGCCCAAACGGCATCGCGGTGACCGACGACCTGCTGTGGATCGTGGAGCGCGACAATCACCGCGTGCAGGTACTGCGCCTGCCGGACTTCGCGCCGCTGGCGACGTTCGCGGCGGACGACCTGCGCAAGCCTTACGGGCTGTGGGTCGACCGCCGTGCCGATGGCTACAGCGTCTACGTCACCGACTCCTGGGACAACGGCGAGGATGCACAGGGGCGCGACATCCTGCCGCCGCTGGCCGAGCTGGACAAGCGCGTGCGCCAGTATCACGTGACCCGCAATGGTGAGAAGGTCGACGCGAAGCTGGTGGCCAGCATCGGCGATACCACCGAGACTGGTGCGCTGCGCGTGGTCGAGTCGATCTGGGGCGATCCCGAGAACGACCGCCTGCTGATCGCCGAAGAGGACGAGAGCTACGCCAGCGAGTTCAAGGTCTACACCCTCGCGGGCCGCTTCACCGGCACCACCTTCGGCCGCGACGTGTTCAAGGCACAGGCCGAAGGCGTGGCCCTGCGCACCTGCGGCAAGGATGGCTGGTGGATCACCACCGAACAGGGCAAGCAGCGCAGCGTGTTCCATCTGTTCGACCGGCACACGCTGAAGCCGGTCGGCGCGTTCCAGGGCAATACCGTGGCCAACACCGATGGCATCTGGATGATGCAGCAAGCCAGCACGCGCTTCCCGCACGGTGCGCTTTATGCCGTGCATGACGACCAGGGCGTGGTAGCGTTCGACTGGGAGAGCATCGCCAAGCAACTGGCGTTGCCGCTGGAGTGTGGCGCATGAGCCGGCAGCGCGTGATGCGCACGTTGGCCCTGGGTCTGCTGCTGACGCTGCCGTCGCTGTCGTTCGCGGCGGCCGAACCGAATACCCAGGTGCCGGCAGGTAGCCGCCACTACGCAGCGACGACGGTGCCGGACCGCATCGTCGCCTCGCCGGTGGCCGATTCCAGCCATGGGTTCGCAGTGGCCTGGCGCACCGATGGCAGCGTGCAGGCGCCGCTGCTGGAGATCGCAATGGCCGCAGATTCGCCGGCCATCGAAGGCATCCGCCAGGTTCGTGCGACGACCCGCGCGCTGCAGACCGAGAACGGCCTGTCGCACCACCATCGTGCAGATATCGATGGCCTGCAGCCGGATACCCAGTACGTCTACCGTGTGCAGGGCAACGGCAGTTGGAGTGCATGGAACCAGCTGCGCACGCTGGCTGCCGCCGACCAGCCGCTGACCCTGCTGTACTTCGGCGATACCCAGAACAAGAACGTCAGCCATGTCAGCCGCGTGGTGCGTGCCGCGCAGAAGGCCGCACCGCAGGCACGCATGAGCCTGTTTGCCGGCGACCTGGTCAGCGGCGGCGACAACATGGATGACAGCGAGTGGGGCGAATGGTTTGCCGCCGTCGGCTGGCTGGCGCAGGAAATGCTGGTGGCGCCGGCCATAGGCAATCACGAGTACTTCGAGGAATTCGAGGACACCCCGCAGGAGCGCCGGGTGCTGGGCCGCCACTGGCCGGTCACGTTCGCGTTGCCGGGCAATGGTGCCAGCGCTGCGCAGCAGAGCAGCTACTGGTTCGATGCGCAGGGCGTGCGCGTGGCGGTGGTCGATGGCACTTCGGCACTCGACCTTGGCACCGCCAAGGCACAGGCGCAATGGCTGGACAAGGTGCTGACCGGCAATCCGCAGCCGTGGACCATCGTGTTGCTGCACCAGCCGTTCTACTCGCCGCGCGAAGGGCGCGAGAACGCCGCGCTGCGTGAGGTGCTGTTGCCGGTGGTACGCCGCCACAACGTCGATCTGGTGCTGCAGGGCCACGACCACACCTATGGCCGCCGTGGCGAGGGGCAGGCCGCAACGCCGCAGTACGTGGTAACCGTGGCGGGGCCGAAGCAGTACCGTCTCTCCGACGAGGCACGAAAGACGATGGATCCGGTGGCCGAAGACACCCAGTTGTTCCAGGTGTTGAACATCGACCCGCAGCGCCTGCGCTATGAAGCACGCACCGTGACCGGCCGTCTCTACGATGCCTTCGAACTGCGCCGCGATGCCAAGGGGGGGAAACAGCGCATGGAGCTGACCGAAGGCCGCATCGCACCGCGCGACTGCCCGCGTGCGCAGACCGCCAAGGGTCGCGCCGATCGCTGCTGGGAATGAGGAGATCCAGATGAAAACCGTACGCCGTCTTGTCCCCATGGCTGCCATCGGCGGGGCCCTGCTCCTGCTCGCGACAGCGGTGACCGCTGCCGATACCGTGCTGCATCCGTTCCTGGTGGCCCAACCAAGGGAAGCCCCGCGGGAGGTGAATCTGGCGGTGGAGATTCCCGCCGGCAGCGTGACCAAGTACGAGATCAAGGAAGACGGCCTGGTGCATGTGGACCGCTTCCAGTCGATGCCGGTCGCCTATCCGGCCAACTACGGTTCGATGCCGCGCACGTTGGCTGGCGACAACGATCCGCTGGACGCGCTGGTGCTGACCCGTGAACCCCTGCATCCGGGCGTGATCGTACGCTTCCGGCCGATCGGCTACCTGAAGATGATCGACGGCGGCGAGCACGACGAGAAGATCATCGGCGTGCCGACCGACAAGGTTGACCCGACCTACGCCAACATCCGCGACCTGGCCGATCTGCCGGAGATCGAAAGAGAGCGCATCGAAGCGTTCTTCCGGGTCTACAAGGACCTGCCGGCCGGGCGCAACCCGGTGCAGCTCAACGGTTGGGGCAACGCCGCCGAGGCGCGGGCGCTGATCAGCGAAGCGATGAAGCGCTTCGAAAGGTAGATCCGCGCCATGCGTGGATTCAGTCCAGCAACGTCTCGATGAACGATTCGGCCTGCAGGCGGTCGCCCAGTACCCGGGCCACCACCTGTACGGCTGCGTCCTGGTGTTCAGGGCGGATGCCGCCATCGTCATCGTCGTTGTAGAGGTCATCGCCGGCGTCGAGGTACACCGTGCCTGCTGCAGCCAGAGCTGCCATCAGGGTCGGCACGTCGGCAGTCATTTCGACGGCATCCAGCAGGCCGGCACCGTGATGGCTGAACAGCACACGGCCGTCGTCCAGATCGAGGATGAGCGGATCAGCGCTGCGATCGGCAATCACCAGCCAGTTCGAGGGCCAGTCGTTGATCCGTTCGCCGCTGATGCCATGCCATCGATAGCCGGCCTGATGGCTCCACAGGCGTTGCAGCGGCGGTATCCAGACATCAAGGCCGGGAACGGTGATGCCGGCGGTGCCTACCCGGGCATTGATCACTTCGCCCAGCGGCCCGACCTGCGCGTAGAAGCGTGCCAGTACCGGGGGCAGCGGGAACGGGCCCTGCCAGTCGCTCTCGTGCTGGGCATGCAGCAGCCCGAAGCGGGCGAATGAGGCGTGAAGATCATCCATGTCAGAGTCCATCGGGCAGCGGCCGTGCAGCCTAGCAGACGGCGTCTGCGCGCATCGCCTTCACCACCGCTGGCTATCATGTGCGCCTTCCACAACGAAGGCGGTGCATGTGTCGGTAGCGTTGGTATGGTTCCGCCGTGATCTGCGGCTGCAGGACAATCCGGCCCTGCAGGCCGCGCTGGACGCCTGTCACCATGTGGTGCCGGTGTACATCCACGCGCCGCACGAGGAAGGCGAATGGGCGCCCGGCGCGGCGTCCGATGCCTGGCGTCATCGCTCACTGGCCGCACTGGATGCCGACCTGCGCACGCGCGGCTCGTCGCTGGTGCTGCGCAGTGGTGACAGCCTGCCGGCCCTGCAGTTGCTGATCGAGCAGACCGGCGCCGAGGCGGTGTACTGGAACCGCAAGTACGAGCCGGCCACCCAGCCTCGCGACGCTACCATCAAGCGCACGCTGCGCGAGCAGGGCGTCGACGCGCAGAGCTGCAATGGCAGCCTGTTGTTCGAGCCCTGGGACATCGCCACCCAGCAGGGACAGCCGTACAAGGTGTTCACGCCGTACTGGCGCAACGTGCTCAGTCATTGGCGCCTGCCGGCACTGCAGGCCGCACCGGAGGCACTGACGCCGCACGCGGTCGGCAGCCTCGCACTTGATGATCTCCAGCTTGCACCGACGCTGGATTGGGATACCGGCTTCTGGGAGTACTGGCAGCCGGGTGAAGCCGGTGCGCTGGAGGCGCTGTCGGTGTTCGAGGACGGCGCCTTGCGCGGTTACCGCGAGCAGCGAGACCTGCCCGACCGCGTGGGCACCTCGCGGATGTCGCCGCACCTGCATTTCGGTGAGATCGCACCGTGGCGCATCGCGCATGCGCTGGAAAGACTGCGCAGTGCCGGCACCGATGCCGACATCGACGGCTATCTGCGGCAACTGGGCTGGCGTGATTTCGCCTACCACCTGTTGCATCACTTTCCGAAGACGCCCACGGACAACCTCAATCCGCGTTTCGACCGCTTCGCCTGGGCGGCACCGACTGCAGCGCAACTGCACGACTGGCAGCGCGGCAACACCGGCGTGCCGATCGTTGATGCCGGACTGCGCGAGCTGTGGCACACCGGCTACATGCATAACCGGGTGCGGATGATCGTGGCCAGCTACCTGTGCAAGCACCTTCGCGCGCACTGGCTGCATGGCGCGCGCTGGTTCTGGGACACCCTCGTCGATGCCGACCTGGCCAACAACACGATGGGCTGGCAATGGGTGGCCGGGACCGGCGCCGATGCCGCGCCGTACTTCCGGGTGTTCAACCCGGTCACCCAGGCCGAGAAGTTCGATCCGCAGGCCCGCTACATCAGCCGCTGGGTGCCCGAGCTGGCGGCACTGCCGGTGAAGGCGCGGTTTGCGCCGTGGCAGCATCCCCTGCTCCTGGCAGCACACGCGCCTGACTATCCACGCACGCCCATGGTGGACCTGGCTGAGGGCCGCGACGCTGCGCTGGCGGCATACCGCCAGTCGGGGGCGGGGTAAAGGGTGACCCGAGCGATCCGGTCAGTTAGCTGAACGCGGCCCTGTCGGCGCACCGGATCATCATCCCGACATCGCATTCGGCTGTTTATCCTCTCTGCGCCCGCAAGCCGCCGGCCGACCGGAAACCAAGGAGAACCTCATGATCCGCAACACCACCCGCAACGTCGCACTGGCCCTGATGAGTGCGGCCGTCCTGTCGGCCTGCGCCACCGGCGGCTCCTATGTGCAGAGTGACCAGTACGGCAACCCGACCGAACAGCAGAACCGGACCGGCCGCAACGCGCTGATCGGTACGGCCATCGGCGTGGCGGCCGGCCTGCTGACCGGCGACAGTGCTACCGAGCGGCGCCAGCACGCGCTGATCGGTGCCGGTATCGGCGCACTCAGCGGTGCCGCCGTCGGCCAGTACCAGGATCGCCAGGAACGTGCACTGCGCGAGCGCACCGCCAACACCGGCATCGATGTGCAGCGCCAGGGCGACAACATCATGCTGAACCTGCCGGACGGCATCACCTTCGACTTCGGCAAGGCGACCCTGAAGCCGCAGTTCTATGGCTCGCTCAACGGCGTGGCCGGTACGCTGCGTGAGTACAACCAGACCATGATCGAGGTGGTTGGCCACACCGACAGCATCGGCAGCGACGCAGTCAACAATCGCCTGTCGAAGGAACGCGCCGACTCGGTCGCGCAGTACCTGATCGGCCAGGGCGTGCAGAGCGTGCGTATCGAAACGCTGGGCGCCGGCAAGGCGTACCCGATTGCCGACAACAGCACCGATGCCGGCCGCGCCAAGAACCGCCGCGTCGAAATTCGCGTGATTCCGCTCAAGCAATAACGCGTAGCGTTACTGCTTGAGCCGGTCCGGCCATCGGCCGGAGCGAAAATGCCGCCCTTGCAGGCGGCATTTTTGTGGGTGCCGAGCGTTGCTCGGCACACCGACAGCGCATGTAGAGTCGAGCCGGGCTCGACTCCCTCTGTAAACCATGCCGACCAAGGTCGGCATCTACCAGGAGATGGGTAGGCGCTCTTGTTGCAGGTTACGCCGCCGAAGCGGCCACCTTCTCCAGGATCCGCTTGCCACTGCTTTCCAGCGCGGCATCTTCCTGTGCCTTCTGCTGCTGTGCCAGCTTCGCGCCGGGGCACTGCGCCAGCATGTAGTTGGCATCGAAGTTGAGCTTCTCGACCAGGAAGTCGACAAACGCACGCACCTTCGGCGAGACCAGGCGGCCGCCGGCGAACACGGCATTGAAGTCCACTTCCGGGCCGGTCCAGCCGGCCAGCACGCGGCGCACCATGCCCGATTCGACGAACGGCTTGGCCATCACATCACCGGTCAGCAGCAGGCCTTCGCCACAGACCAATGCACCATTCAACGCAGACATGTCGTTGGCGGTCATCAGCGGGGTGACCGGGAAATCGCGCAGCTCGCCGCCGTTCTCGCCCAGCTGCCAGGTGAAGCGCGGCGAATTGCCGGTGTGGTACGGCTTGCGCATCGCCAGGATGCGATGGAACTGCAGCTCTTCCGGATGCAGCGGTTCGCCATAGCGCTCAATGTAGGCCGGGCTGGCGAACACCTGCGTGCGCAGGCTGCCCAGCTTGCGCGCGACCAGATTGGAATCGGGCAGGGCACCCACGCGCAGCGCCAGGTCCGCTTCACCGGCGATCAGGTCCAGCTTCTCGTTGCCCATGTGCATGTCCAGGCGGATCTCTGGATACTGCGCATGGAACTGGCCCAGCAGTGGCGCAATCCAGGTGATGCCGATCGAGTAGGGCACAGTGAAGCGCAGCCAGCCGCGCGGGCCGGACTGCAGCTGGCTCACCGCGCTTTCGGCCTCTTCAAGCTCGCGTGCGATGCGCTGGCAATGTTCGTGGTAGATCGAACCGGCTTCGGTCAGGCCGAGGCGGCGCGTGGTCCGGTGCAGCAGGCGCGCGCCCAGGCGCGTTTCCAGCTCCTGCACTTTGCGGCTGACCGTGGTCTTGGGCAGGCCGAGCGATTTGGCAGCGGCAATGAAGCTGCCTTGCTCGACCACTTTGACGAAGATCAGCGTCTCGTTGAGATCGTGGGACATGGTCGGGGATCCTGGACGTCGGGGATGGGACAATCGTGACAGAACGATTGGACCGGGAGCGGGATGATTATTCCCCTTAATCAGGACTAATCAAGTAAAGGTTTGAGGTCTATCGTGGCGCCATTCGTTAATTGGAGCCCGTCCGCCATGAGCCTGCGCAACATTCTTGCCCGACTCCGGAACGCCGGCCAGAACACCCTGGACCTGGCGATGACCGTCGAAGCCCGTCCGAGTTCCTTGGTACACAAGGACTTTCGTGAGTTTACCGCGCCCATGCGTCAGCAGCGTGGCGGTGCCATCCGCCTGGTCCCGCACAAGGGCGACCGCCTGCGTCGAATTGGGACTATCCCGGATTTGGGAGGAAATGTCCCGTGAATGGGATACTGACGCCCGAAGTCCTGGTCCTTGGCGGTACCGGTGCCGTCGGCCAGGGCGTGGTCGGCGCGTTGCTGGAAGCCGGCAGCCCGGTGCTGGTGGTTGGCCGCGATCCGGGCCGGCTGGCCGCGCTGCACGAGCAGTTCGCGGATGAGCCCGGACTGGAGACGCTGCTGGGCTCGCTCAGCGACGACGGCTCGGCGCGCGCGTTGGCCGAGCGCATCGCGCAGCGCCCGCGTCCGCTGGCGGCGGTGATCGCGGCAATGGGTGGCCCCTACCGTCGCGGCCGGGTGATCGACCGCAACGGCGATGAGCTGCTGGGCGCGATGCAGGCCGACCTGATGCCGCACGTGCACGCCGTGCGCCACCTGCTGCCGCTGTTGCAGGACAACGTGCATGCGCGCCGCTACGTGATGATCGGCAGCCCGGCCAACGCCAAGCCCTGGGCGGGCTACGGCGAGACCTCGATCACCACCGCCGCACTGCGCATGTACGCGCAGGTGGTGCACCAGGAAGCGCAGGCGCTGGGCGTGCGCGCGCAGATGCTGGAAGTCTGCAGCCCGGTGTGTACCCCGGCCAACGCGGCCAATGCCTGCATCGAGTGGCCCAGCTCGCTGCTGGTCGGTCGTCGTGTGGTCTCCCTGCTTGATGGGTGCCGCGACAACCGCGCCATCGTCCGCTGCGACAGCAGCGATGCCGAATTGCCGCGTGGCCTGCTGCACCTGGAAGTTCCTCCGCTGTGGCGCGACACCGCAGGCATCGCTTGACCTCGACCATGGTTGAGGTCGCAGTATTCGCCGCCGATTTTTGCAACACGTTCCCATATCGCTGTACCACCCCTCCGTACGGATGCATGCCATGACTTCCCCCAATACCACCCCACATCGTTTCGGACATCGCATTGCGATGGCCGGCGTGTCGATCCTCGCCGCGGCCGTGCTTGCAGCCTGCAGCGGCGGCCATGCCGAAGAAGCCGGTGCACCGCCGCCGCCGCAGGTCAGCGCCGCGCCGGTACTGGTCAAGCAGGTCAGCCAGTGGGACGAGTTCAGTGGCCGCGTCGAAGCGGTGCAGAGCGTTGAACTGCGTCCGCGCGTGTCCGGTTACATCGACAAGGTCAACTACGTCGAAGGCCAGGAAGTGAAGAAGGGCGAAGTGCTCTTCACCATCGACGCGCGCAGTTACCAGGCCGAGTACGATCGGGCGGCCGCCGAACTGGCCCGCGCCCGTACCCAGGCCACGCTGGCCCGCAGCGAGTCCGAGCGCGCCAAGCGGCTGTCCGAGCAGCAGGCGATCTCCACCGAGACCGCCGAGCAGCGCCGTGCGGCTGCCGACCAGTCCGGCGCCGCCGTGCAGGCCGCGCAGGCAGCATTGGATGCAGCCCGCCTCAATCTTGAGTTCACCAAGGTACGGGCACCGATCGACGGCCGTGCCGGCCGCGCGATGGTCACCGCCGGCAACCTGGTCACCGCCGGCGACAGCGCCAGCGTGCTGACCACGCTGGTCTCGCTGGACACGGTGTTCGTCTACTTCGATGCTGACGAAAGCACCTTCCTGCGCTACGCCCAGATGGCACGCAAGGGCGAGCGCCCGAGCGAGCGTGACAGCGCGCTGCCGGTGAAGGTCGGCCTGTCCGGTGAAGAAGGCTACCCGCACACCGGCAAGGTCGACTTCCTCGACAACCAGGTGGCCCGCAGTACCGGGACCATCCGCGTCCGTGCGCTGCTGGACAACGCCGATCGCCAGTTCACGCCGGGCCTGTTCGCCCGCGTGCAGCTGCTTGGCAGCGGCCAGTTCCAGGCGCTGCTGATCGATGACAAGGCCGTGCTGACCGACCAGGACCGCAAGTATGTGTACGTTGTCGACAAGGATGGCAAGGCCCAGCGCCGCGACATCCAGCTTGGCCGCACCGCTGAAGGCCTGCGTATCGTCGAGCACGGCCTGGCGGCAGGAGACAAGGTGATCATCGACGGCGTGCAGAAGGTCTTCATGCCGGGCATGCCGGTGCAGGCCAAGGCCGTGGCAATGCAGCCGCAGGCCGTGCCGGCACCGGGCCGCGATGCCACCGCCGCACTGAACAACTGATCCGCCGTCTCCTGATCCGCGTCCCCGCTTAGCTGCCGGCGCCAGCGGCAGCCTTCCCTGCCTTCGTCGTATCGGCGAGGGGCAGGGTGGCTGTTGCCCGCCGAATGCCTTTCCCAGGAATTCCTCCATGGACTTTTCCCGTTTCTTCATCGACAGGCCGATCTTCGCGGCGGTGCTGTCGATCGTGATCTTCGCCGCAGGCCTGATCACGATTCCAATCCTGCCGATCAGCGAGTACCCCGAAGTGGTGCCGCCGTCGGTGGTCGTGCGCACGGTCTATCCGGGCGCCAACCCCAAGGTCATTGCCGAGACCGTCGCCACACCGCTCGAAGAGGCCATCAACGGCGTCGAAGGCATGATGTACCTGAAGTCGGTGGCCGGCTCGGACGGCGTGCTGCAGATGACCGTCACCTTCCGCCCGGGCACGGACCCGGACGCAGCGGCGGTGAAGGTGCAGAACCGCGTGGCGCAGGCGCAGGCGCGCCTGCCCGAGGACGTGCGCCGGCAGGGCGTGACCACCCAGAAGCAGTCGCCGACCTTCCTGATGGTGGTGCACCTGACCTCCCCGCAAGGCAAGTACGACACCCTGTACCTGCGCAACTACGCCCGCCTGCACGTCAAGGATGCACTGGCGCGCATTCCGGGCGTCGGTGATGCGCAGATCTTCGGTGGTGGCGACTACGCCATGCGCGCCTGGCTGGATCCGGACAAGGTGGCTTCGCGCGGCCTGACCGCCAGCGACGTGGTGCGCGCCATGCGCGAGCAGAACGTGCAGGTGTCAGCCGGCCAGCTCGGCGCCGAACCGCTGCCGGACAGCAAGTTCCTGACCCTGATCAATGCCCAGGGCCGACTGAAGACCGAAAAGGAATTTGGCGACATCGTGCTCAAGAGCGGCACCGATGGCGAGATCGTGCGCCTGTCCGACGTGGCCCGCCTGGAGCTGGGTGCGGGCGACTACACCCTGCGCTCGCAGCTGGACGGCAAGAACGCGGTCGGTATCGGCATCTTCCAGTCGCCAGGTGCGAACGCGCTGGAAATCCGTGACCAGGTCATCTCGACGATGGACGAGATGCAGAAGACCATGCCGGCCGACGTGAAGTACGAAGCCGTGTATGACACCACCATCTTCGTGCGTGACTCGATCAAGGCCGTGGTCTCCACGCTGCTGGAAGCGATCGCGCTGGTGGTGCTGGTGGTGATCCTGTTCCTGCAGACCTGGCGTGCCTCGATCATCCCGTTGATCGCGGTGCCGGTGTCGGTGGTGGGTACCTTCGCCGCGCTGTACCTGCTGGGCTTCTCGATCAATACGCTGAGCCTGTTCGGCCTGGTGCTGGCGATCGGCATCGTGGTCGACGACGCGATCGTGGTGGTGGAGAACGTCGAGCGCAACATCGAGGAAGGCCTGTCGCCCACCGCCGCGGCCCACCAGGCCATGCGCGAAGTGTCCGGCCCGATCGTGGCGATCGCGTTGGTGCTGTGTGCCGTGTTCGTGCCGATGGCGTTCCTGTCCGGTGTCACCGGCCAGTTCTACAAGCAGTTCGCGGTCACCATCGCCATCTCCACGGTGATCTCGGCGATCAACTCACTGACCCTGTCGCCGGCCCTGGCCGCGCGCCTGCTGAAGGCCCACGGCGCACCGAAGGATGGCCCGAGCCGCCTGATCGACCGCCTGTTCGGGTGGGTATTCCGCCCGTTCAACCGCTTCTTCAAGTCCAGCTCGGAGAAGTACGAGCGTGGCGTGGCCCGCATCCTCGGCCGACGTGGCGCGGTGTTCGTGGTCTACGCGATCCTGCTGGTCGGTACCGGCGTGATCTTCAAGCTGGTGCCGCCGGGCTTCATCCCGACCCAGGACAAGCTGTACCTGATCGCCGGCGTGAAGCTGCCGGAAGGTTCGTCGATCGCGCGTACCGATGAAATGCTGCGCAAGGTGGCCAAGATCGCCCAGGAAACCGATGGCGTGGCCCACACCATCTCGTTCCCGGGCCTGAACGCGCTGCAGTTCACCAATACGCCCAATACCGGTGTGGCGTTCATTCCGCTCAAGCCCTTCGCCGAGCGTCATGGCCGTACCGCTGCGCAGATCAATGCCGAGATCAACCAGAAGATCGCCGGCCTGCAGGAAGGCTTCGCCTTCGCGATGATGCCGCCGCCGATCCTCGGCCTGGGCAACGGCAACGGCTACCAGATGTTCATCGAGGACCGCGGCAACCTGGGCTACGGCGCGCTGCAGAATGCGGTGCAGGCGATGCAGGGCACCGTGGCGCAGACGCCGGGCATGGCCTTCCCGATTTCCAGCTACCAGGCCAACGTGCCGCAGCTGGATGCCGAGGTCGACCGCGTCAAGGCCAAGGCACAGGGCGTGCAGCTCACCGAACTGTTCGACACCCTGCAGACCTACCTGGGTTCGGCCTACGTCAACGACTTCAACCAGTTCGGTCGTACCTGGCAGGTGATCGCCCAGGCAGACGGTCCGTTCCGCGAGACGGTCGAGGACATCGGCAAGCTGCGTACCCGCAACGACCGCGGCGAGATGGTGCCGATCGGTTCGATGGTCACCATCAAGCAGACCTTCGGCCCGGACCCGGTGCTGCGCTTCAATGGCTACCCGGCAGCGGACCTGGCCGGTGAAGCCGACCCGCGCCTGCTGTCCTCGGCCGAGGCGATGACCAAGCTGACCGAGATCGCCGGCAAGGTGCTGCCGGTGGGCATGACCACCGAATGGACCGACCTGAGCTACCAGCAGGCGACCCAGGGCAAAGCCGCCTTCATCGTGTTCCCGGTGGCGATCATGCTGGCCTTCCTGGTGCTGGCCGCGCTGTACGAGAGCTGGTCGCTGCCGCTGGCGGTGATCCTGATCGTGCCGATGACCCTACTGTCCGCGCTGTTCGGCGTGTGGTTGACCGGTGGTGACAACAACGTGTTCGTGCAGGTCGGCCTGGTGGTGCTGATGGGCCTGGCGTGCAAGAACGCGATCCTGATCGTCGAATTCGCCAGAGAGCTGGAGATGGGCGGCAAGGGCATCGTTGAAGCGGCATTGGAAGCCTGCCGCCTGCGTCTGCGCCCGATCGTGATGACCTCCATCGCGTTCATCGCCGGCACCGTGCCGCTGGTGTTGTCGCACGGTGCAGGCGCCGAGGTGCGCTCGGTGACCGGTATCACCGTGTTCGCCGGCATGCTGGGCGTGACCCTGTTCGGCCTGTTCCTCACCCCGGTGTTCTACGTGGCCCTGCGCAAGTTCGTCACCCGCAACGGTGGTGGACAGCTGGTGCAGCACGGCGAGCCGACCATCCACCACTGATATGGAACCCCGTCGCCGCCGGTCATTGGCCGGTGGCGGCTTTCCCCTCACAAGGCATGCATCCATGAACACCCATCAGAACAAGATCGCGCTGGTCACCGGCGCCACCCGTGGCATCGGCCTGGAAACTGTGCGCCAGCTGGCCCAGGCTGGCGTGCACACGCTGCTGGCCGGTCGCAAGCGTGAGACCGCCGTGGAGCTGGCACTGAAGCTGCAGGCTGAAGGCCTGCCGGTCGAAGCCCTGCAACTGGACGTGACCGACGCGGCCAGCATCGCCGAAGCGGTCGAGCAGGTGCGCCAGCGCCATGGTCGTCTCGACATCCTGGTCAACAACGCCGGCATCATGATCGAGAACCCGGCGCAGGCACCGTCGGAACAGTCACTCGATACCTGGAAGCGCACTTTCGACACCAACGTGTATGCGCTGGTGGCGGTCACCCAGGCCTTCCTGCCGCTGGTCAAGCAGGCCAAGTCCGGGCGCATCGTCAACGTATCGAGCATGCTCGGCTCGCAGACCCTGCACGCCGACCCGGCGTCGGGCATCTACGATTTCAAGATCCCGGCCTACAATGCCTCCAAGGCGGCGGTGAACAGCTGGACCTTGAGTCTGGCCTACGAACTGCGCAATACCCCGATCAAGGTCAACACCGTGCATCCGGGTTACGTGAAGACCGACATGAACGGCGGCAACGGCGAAATCGAAATCAGCGAAGGCGCACGTTCCAGCGTGGAAATGGCGTTGATCGGTGAATCCGGCGCCAGCGGCAGCTTCACCTACCTGGGCGAGGTGCTGCCATGGTGATCCGCACGTTGGCGATGGCCGTCTCCAGCCTGGTGCTGGCAGGCTGTGTCAGCGTCGGCCCCAACTACAAGGCGCCGATGCAGGAGCCGGTGGTCCTCCAGAGCGCACAGCAGCCGGTGTTCAGTACCGCTTCGCCGGTCGCCAGCTGGTGGGCGCAGTTCGATGATCCGGTGCTGGAACAGCTGGTGCACGGCGCACTGTCGGACAACCTGGACCTTCGCGTGGCCGTGGCCCGCGTCAGCCAGGCCCGCGCGGTGTTCGTGGAAAGCCGCCTCGACCAGGCTCCGCACGTCACCGCTGGCGGCAGCTACGACCGCCGCAAGCAACCCGATCCGCAGCTGGGTGGGCAGCGGGTGTTCAGTGAAAGCTACCAGCTCGGCTTCGACGCCGGCTGGGAGCTGGATCTGTTCGGCCGCAAGCGCCGTGCTGCTGAAGCCGCACGCGCCGACCTCGGTGCCGAGCAGGCCAACCTGGCCGATGCGCAGGTCCTGATCGCCGCTGAAGTGGCACGCAACTACTTCGAGCTGCGTGGTACGCAGAAGCGCATCGCGGTGGCCCAGCACACGCTGGAAAACCTGCGCGATACGCAGAAGCTGACCGAGGCGCGCTGGCAGCTGGGCGCAGGCAGCGAGCTGGATGTGCAGAGCAGCCGTGCCCGCCTGAAGGCGATCGAGGCTGACATCCCGTTGCTGGAAGTGGCCGAGGCGCAGTCGCGCAACCGGCTGGCCGTGCTGCTCGGCCAGCGCCCGGAAGTGCTGACTGACATGCTCGCGCCGCACGACGTACCGGCCTTCGCCAAGGCACTGCCGCTGGGCGATACCCGCGAACTGCTGCGCCAGCGTGCCGACGTGCGCGTGGCCGAGCGTCGCCTGGCGGCTGCGACCGCACGCGTGGGCGTGGCCACGGCGGACCTGTTCCCGCGGTTGTCGCTGTCCGGCTTCGTCGGGTTCCTCGGTGGCGATGCCAGCGGCCTGGTCAATGGCAACAACAAGGCCTGGTCGCTGACCCCATCGCTGACCTGGGCGGCATTCGACTTCGGCACCGTGCGTGCACGCCTGCGCGCCAGCAAGGCTGAAGCCGAAGGCGTGGCCGCGCAGTATGAGCAGGCGGTACTGCTGGCCCTGGAAGACACCGAGAACGCGCTGACCCGCTATTCCAAGCAGCAGGCACGGTTGGCGATCGTGGTCGAGCAGGCGCAGGCGGCACGGCGTGCCGAATCGCTGGCGCAGATCCGTTATCGCGAGGGCTCGGAGGACTTCCTGACCCTGCTGGATGCGCAGCGCACGCAGCTGGCAGCCGATGATGCGTTGGCGGCGGCCGAGTCCGAGGTCAACGTCAGCGTGGTGGGCGTGTACAAGGCGCTGGGCGGCTGGGGGCAATCACCGCAGCAACCGAGCGTGGCGCAGGTGCCCTGACGCCGGGGGGACGGAGGCCGTGGCTTCCGTCCCCTTGCTCTTTCAGGGCCACTGATTGGCCGGCACCTCGCGCTCGCGCATGCGCACGATGCAGAAGCGATGGCCGGTCGGTGCTTCCATCACCCACCAGCGCTTGACGAAGCCTATCCGTCGCGCGCCGAGCTTCTCCAGGCGGTCGGCCTCGGCATCGATGTCGTCGCTCTCGATGTCCAGATGCACCCGTGACGGGTGATCGACCCGCTGGACTTCAACGTCCAGGCCCGCCGGTGCGCCCAGCAGGTCGGCATACTCGGCGCCCCCTTCGGCACGCGCCGCCTGTGCCTGCAGACCGAGCGCGGCGGCCCAGAAACGGGCGCCTTCGTCGGCGGGAAGGTCCTGGCAGTCGATGATGAATCCTGCCAGCCGGCTCTGGTGTGCCATGTGCTGCTCCGCAGTTCGAGGGGTACGCGGCAGGGTAGCGCGGTGCATTCCGCGTACGTCTTCACCTTCGTGACGTTTCTGACTCTGCCGGATTGCGGGCTCGCCGTGTAACTAGTGGGTCAGGCACTCGGGAGGACAGGCAATGGCGGACGGAAGGCGGGATACCCAACGGATGTTGTTCGGCGATCCGGGTCCACCGGGTGCGGGTCTGTCAGTGGCGGTCGTGGTGCTGCTGGTGCTGGCGACGATGGCCGCAGCGGTCGGTTTCCTGCGCCTGCAGGATTCGATGCTGGGGCTGGGCCTGATCGGCGTCGCCGTGTTCCTGGCGATAGGGGCCCGCATCTGCCAGGCGCGCGATCAGCATCAGGCCCTGTATCGCCTGCTGTCGCGGCAGCCGCCGCTGTAGCTGCGGCTGCCGTGCGGGGTCAGTGCTTCGGCCAGTCCAGTTCGACCACCAGCGGGAAATGATCCGATGGCAGCACGCCATCGATGCGGCGGTCATCGGTCAGGAAGCTGCGCGCGCGGAAACCGCGCACCAGCACCCAGTCCAGCTGCGCGGTGGCCTTGCCAGTGAAATCGTGGAAGGTCAGTCGCGGGCCCTGCGGTGTCTTCACCTGGGCACGGGTGTCGTGCAGTACGCGGGTGAATGCCTTGTAGGTGTCGCCGCCGGGTTCGCTGTTGAAGTCACCGGTCAGCACCACCGGCAGGTCGGCCGCCAGGCCGGCCACGCGCCTGCCGATCAGCTCGGCACCCTTCACCCGGCGTGGTTCGTCCTCGTCGCGGTAGGGCAGGTGGGTATCCATGAAATAGAAGCGGCGGCCGTCATCGATGCGGCGGAACAGCGCCCAGGTGACCATGCGTGGATACAGGTTGCCCCAGGTGATGCTGCCGGGCACATCGGGCGTATCAGACAGCCAGAAGTTGCCTGATTCCTCGATCGCCAGCACCTTGCTGTCGTAGAACACGCCCATGTGCTCGTCGCCGCTGCCGCCGCGGCGGCCCTCGCCGAACCAGCGGTATCCGGGCAGGTGCTGGGCAAGGTAATCGGCCTGCTCCTGCACCAGCTCCTGGGTACCGATCACCGCTGGGTGCGCGTCGAGGATGACCTTCACCATCGCATCGCGACGGTCGGGCCAGCGCTTGCCGGGTTCGGTATCGGCCGGGGTGCGCACATTGAACGACATCACCTTCAACGGCGCAGGGGCTGCGGCCCAGGCGCTGGTCAGAGGCAGGGCAAGCGCCAGCAGCGCAGACAGCGCGGGGCGACGGAAACGCGACAACATCGTGGAATCCCTCCATTCCATGAAAACGGTTTCACAGAGCATGCCACGAATGCGAGGGCAGCGTTATGCAGGGATGGGTGGCTCGCGGATGCCGGGCGGGCGATGAACGCCCCGCCCGGTGGACCGCGCACCGGCGATCACGGGTCGTAGCTCATCCCGTCGCCTGCCTTCTGCAATCGCGCAGATGCACAGGGCGTATGCCGCACGCTGATCAGGCAGCAGGAAGTGCCTCCATCCTGATCAATCTTCAATCTCGCCACGGCGGCCTGCCGCGCGCACTGCCTGCGCGGTGGTGGCCACGCCCAGTCGTTGCCGCGCTCGCCGCAGGTGGTTCTCAACCGTGCGCGCAGACAGCCCCAGCGTGGCCGCTATCTCTGCCTGGCGCCGTCCAGCGGCGACCCAGCGCAGCACCTCGCGTTCGCGTGCGCTCAGCGCGCCCGCGCGGGTGTCGACCGGTGCTTCGGCAAGCCGCCGCGCCGCACGGAAGGCGGAGGTGCCGACCATGTCCAGCAGCACACGCGCGCTGGCGGACGCATCAATCGAGGTGCCGGCGAAGCTGACCGCGCCTTCCAGACCGGTCGGGCCGAACACTGGAACCTGCAGCCCATGCAGGCCATCGCCGCGCGGCTGCTTCACCACCACATAGCGTTCGCCGCGCACGCCCTGGCGCTTGCTCCAGAAGAACGGCGCAGTGCTGTCCAGTACATGGCGGTTGACCGGGCAGGCGTGCAGGTAGCGGGCGAGCCCGGTGGCGCTGCCGTCGTCGAACCAGTCACCTTCGATCCAGTACACGCGCTGTGCGCCGCGCTCCAGCCCGGTTCCGGTGGCAAACACCAACAGGCGGTCGTAGCCCAAGGGTGAGGCGGCGGCGCGCAGCACGCCGCCCACCGCCGGCAATGACCGCGCCTGTTCCAGTTCCAGCAGCGCGGGCACCAGCGCAGGCATTGGCTCAGCGCCCCGCCAGCGCATCGAGCAGCGTACGCGCGGCCAGCTTGCCCAACGCGTTGCCGGCCAGCGGACTGTCGCCGGTCAGCAGCAGGCGATCCTGCAGCACGCTGCCATCGATGCCCTCATTGACGATCTGCACCCCCTGCTGGGCCAGCCGTTCACCGAAGAACCAACGCAGCTGCCCGGGCATGTAGCCGATCCCCGGTGTCTGCCGGTCCATTGCGTCGGGGAAGGCACAGATGCGGTAGCCACGGAACAGCGAGGCACCCTCGGCGTCGTCGACGCCCGCCGCCAGCAGCGCCGCCGGGCCATGGCAGAGGGTGATGATGTGGCGCTGCTCGGCCATGGCCCATTGCAGCGCGGCCTTCACCGCCGCGCTCTCCGGCAGGCCGATCAATGCGCCGTGCCCACCGGGAATGAAGACGGCGGCGTAGTCCGAATCGGCGCCCAGGCCGGCCACCACCTGATCCAGCTGCAACGGCTGGCGGAAGCGTTCCTGGTAGCGTTCGTACAGGGCGCCGATCTCGCTGTCCTCGTGTGGGAAGGCCCACCATTCGAACTTGACGGCGTTGCCGGACAGCGTCGCCACGTCGATGTCGAAGCCGGCCTTGTCCAGGTGGTACATCGGCAGCAGGGTTTCCACCGGATGGTTACCGGTGGAGAACAGGTGGCCATTGGCGGTCGGCAGATAGCGCTCGTCGGCGGCGATCATCAGCACCTTCCAGCGGCCATCGCGGCGCGCATCCGGATAGTCGGCGCCGGACAGGTCGCTCTTGGGCGAGGTGAACTGCGACAGCGAATACGGCGACGGGAAGAAGGCATCGCGCTCGGCCGGATCGGGGCTGGGCTGGCGGCTGGGCTCTTGCGTGTTCATGCAGACCTCCGTTGGGGGAAAGTGAGCCCAGCATAGGAGGCTGCGTGCGCAGGCGCGATGAGGGATTCCCCTCAATCGGCCGCAACCCGGATGCTGCAGCGCGCCACCCGGCCGGTTGGACAGTGGGATTATGTCGTGTTATCTAGCCAGTGCCGGGATAATCCCGGCATAACCACACAGCAAGCAAAGGAATGAAAATGAAAAGATTCGCCCGAGCATTGCGCGTCACTCTGAATATTCATCCGAACGAAAAGAGCAGCGTGTGGAATACCTGGCCGCTGTGGGTCGAATTCTGATCCTGCCAGCCAAACCCGCGATTGAGCGGTAGCAAGACGAAGGGACTCGTCTTTCGAGTCCCTTCCTGCCGGAGACGCACTGCATGCAAGGGATGTCGAATGAAGGCAGCGCCATTGCTGCCGAGCGCCTGGCTGCGCGCGTGGAGCGCGAAGGGCCTGTGCTGAAGCTGGAAACCGGTGGAATCGGGGTGTTCTGCCCGGAGCTTGCCGGCAAGGTCGACAAGGAAAATTCCGAGCAGCTGTACGTCGTCGAGTCGCTGGCCGACCTGTTCCGCCGTCACGAGCGCGTGCGCTGGACCGAAGTGCGCAGCCTGATCGCCACCCGTAGTGCTGAGCTCACCGGAGCACAGACCCTGGAGGCACTGCAGTCGCGCATGAGGCAAGCTCTGGATGGGGTGTGCGGCCATGCGCTGGATGCCACGCCGGCGGTGTGGAAAGTGATGGCCCATCCCTTGATCCCGCTGGTGATCGACGGGCTCGATGCCCGCGGCACCGCAGCCATCGAACGCGCCCTGCATCTGCGCTACACCACCCAGGTCGAGCAGGTCATCCATCGGCGCCACCTGCTGCGCAACTTCCTCATCGGCCGTGCCGAATCACGGGCGATTGCCGCGGAACTCAAGCACCGTGTCCGCAGCGGACGTTCGGCGCTGGATTACGCGCAGTCATTGCTGAGCCTGCGAGAGCGCATCGGCCTGGACAAGGTCACCTACCTGGTCACCGTGCAGCTGATCGCCATTTCCGGCGTGCCCGGCATGATGGCCGCCTGCCTGCTGCTGGCGATGCAGATGCATCCACACTGGCGCCAGCGCATCGAGGAGGAATTCGCGCCGCTCTCGGAGGCGGAGATCCACGCGCTGCCGATGGCCAGGATTCCCTGCACGATGCGCTTCCTGAAGGAAGTGATGCGGCTGTACTCCACGCCCTTCAACAACCGCCGGGTGGCTGCCTGCGATCTGCAGGTGGAAGGGCAGGCCATCGCCGAAGGTACGGTCTTCGAGCTGAGCTCGTTCATCCAGCACCGCTCGGCGAAGTACTGGGATGACCCGCTGCAGTTCGATCCCGATCGCTGGTTGCCCGAACGGCGCAAGCGTACCGCCGGCATCTATGTGCCTTATGGCTTCCCCACGCGTTCCTGCGTGGGATCGGCGGTCGGCAATGCACAGCTGGTATTGCTGTGCGCGCTGCTGGCACGCGAGTTCCGCTTCACCCCCAGCGCCGACTATCGGCCCGAGGTGCGCATGGAGGGCTTTGCGATTCCGGCGGCGCTGCATGGCACGTTCTCGCGGCGTACGGCCGGTGCCTGATCTGTCGGGACGGCGGCTTACTTTCCCATTCGCCCGTGTGCCTGCATGTCCTCATGCAGGATCCGCCGCAGCTCGACGATGGCCGGCGTAGCTTCCTGCACGCTGTGTCCGGACACGATCACCTTCTCCGAATCCGCGTGCGGCAGGTGCGAACTCCAGTAGGGCACCAGCCCGTCATCGGTCTTCTCAAGTGGGCCATCGGCCTTGGCGCGGGCGATGATCGAGTGGTAGTGCACCTTCGGTGACATCGGCAGGTCAGCCACGGCGCGGACGAACGGGTCGTCCTTGTCCAGGTTCTGGATGCTGTTCATCTGGTAGCCGTGCTTGCCGTCATTGCGGTCGATCTGGCCGTCGTTGGCGATGGTGGCGACGTCTTCCAGCACGGTCAGTGGCAACCGCACCAGTCGGCCGATCCACCGGCCGAGGCGGGTGCCCGCCACGTCGGTACCGCGATGCGGCGTGGCGATGAACACCACGCGGGACACTTCCGGTTCTGGCAGGAAGGTCAGCACCGGTGCGCCTTTGGTGCGCAGCAGTTCGCGCTGGGCGGGCGTCATCTGCGCGGTGGCCAGCAGGGTGTCGACCAGGTGGTCGCCGGAGGAGGAGATCATCAACCGTGCGATCACCCCGCCCATGCTGTGCCCCACCAGCACCATGTCATGCGAGGCCTGCGCCTTGCCGCTGGGGTCGAAGTGCTTGAACGCTTCAGCCAGCGTGTGGCGCATCGCATCGTGGCTCATCGCGATGGGCATGTTGGTCGGGTAATAGAACTGCCAGACCTGGAACTCCCGGCGGATCTCGTCGTCGCGCAGCAGTTCGTTGGCCACGTTGACCCAGGCTTCCGGACTGCTGGCCAGGCCATGGATCATCAGCAGCACGCGACGGTTCGGGTCGTAGGGCTGCATCATGTACAGGTGCGGCGTGTCGATGCCGCCCTTGCCACCGAACAGCGTGCGCAACGACTGTCGGCTGAAGTTGGAGCGGGCCAGCCACAGCGCATAGCCGGCAGTGAAGTTGGCCGCCAGTGGCACCTGCTGGCCGTGCAGGGTCACTTCCGAAACCTGGTAGGGATCGTGGATCTCCAGCTCCGGCTCGTCATCGTGCAGCACCTCCCACAGGTTGTTCCCCGAGAAGCGCAGCAGCACCGTCATCGATGGCGAGGGCATCTCGCTCCAGCTCTGCGTGGCCGAAGTGCTGGCCTGCGTTGCCTGCGCCGCTGCCCGAAGCGTGGTGGCCGTGCTGCCGGCCGGGTCATCCATCACCGCCACCAGCTCGGCACCGAAGCCATCGCGGCGATGCACGCTGCGCAGCGTACCGGTGAACGACAGCGAGGCGGCGGGTACCAGCTCGCTGGGGGTACGCTGGTCCAGCGCCGATGCTTGGTCTGAAGGGGCCAGCACGAAGGTCCAGCGGCCCAGCTGGAAATGGCTGGCCTGGCCGTGCACGCGCCCGGTGGCATACGCGTTGTACAGCTGCACCGAGGCTTCCTGCACCGCCAGGTTGTAGTAGTCGCGCACCTGGGTCTGGCGGTCTTCGAAACCACGCTGGTTGGCGGTGCGCTCGGTGAAGAACAGATAGGCATAGGCCTGGCGCGCGACCTGCATCCACGCATCGAGGCGTGGCTGGAAGTCGGCATCCAGCTCGGTGACTGCGGTCTTGGCGCGGCCGGATGCCGAGTACTCGCGCTTTGGCGCCGGCAGGGTCATCGCATACTGCAGCCACAACTCGGCCAGGCTGGAGCGCTTGTCTTCCTCGCGCACCACGATGCTGCTTTCCATGGCCTCGATGCAGGGCAGGCCGGGCTTGGCACAGACGCCCTCATCGAGCCCGGCCACGCGCAGGGTCTCAATGGTCGCCGCGCTGAGCTTGCCGGAGGTCAGGATGTCACCGCGCTTGAGCGCGATGTACTGGCCGGGCGTGACCGAGGCAACCTGCACCGACGGCCCGAACTGGCGCAGCGTCGCGCAGCCGCCCAGGGTGAGCAGCACGGTGATGATGAGGGTCGTGCGGCCGATGAAGCCCAAGCCCGTGGTAGCCATGCGATCCTCCTGCGCGGTGGCGCCACTCTAGCGGTGGGCCCGTCAAAGCGGAATAGACCGGACGGTCGGTTTGGGCCTGGCCGCCTTGGGTGATTCAGCCATTCCCGTGTGACACTGCGGCCAATGGAAAGGACACGGTGATCGCGATGGTCTGGCTGGAAACCCGTATTCCCCCGCCCGTGGTAATGCTGCTGTTCGCCGCTATGGGCTTTGCAGCACGCTGGCTGTGGCCGGGTTTGCACCTTCGGGTGCCGGTGCCGGTTCTGCTGGCAGGGGTGACGGTGACGCTGGGTGTCGTGCTCAACTTGCTGCCCAAGATCTCTTTCCGACGCGCCGGTACCACCGTCAATCCTCTGCGACCTTCGGCGTCGAGCGCGCTGGTTACCAGCGGAATCTATCGCCGCACCCGAAACCCGATGTATCTCGGCCAGGCGCTGGTCCTGTTTGGTGCCATGGTGTACCTGCAGAACCTGATCGCGCTGCTGGTGGTGCCGCTGTTCCTGGCGTACATCACTTGGCTGCAGATCCTGCCGGAGGAGCGGGCACTGATGGTCCGCTTTCCCGAGGCGTACGCGCAGTACCGTCATCGCGTGCCACGCTGGCTGTAGCGTCGGCTACGCCATCAGCGGCTGATCTGGCACTTCACCGCAGCCGAATAGCCCTCGTAGTCGTCACCCGCGATCACGTGCAGGGTGTGGCGCTTGTCGATGCGCTTCACGTAGGAAGGTTCCTCGGTATTGGCATGCTCGTTGACCTCGGTCACCGACCAGGCCCTGGCCAGGCGCTTGGGATCGACGCCGTTCAAGTACACGAAGAGGCCTTTCTCGCCTTCGGCCACATTCACATCGGCACTGCTGACCGTGCCGCCAAACAGCGCGACCGGCTTGTCCTCCGGCTCGAACGTGCCGCCCGGCTTCTTGGCCAGGCCGGCCGCCTGCAGCGCATCGATGGCGTCGGCCGCACTGAAATCCGAGCCTGCCTTGCAGGCCAGCAGCGCCTCCAGCGTGGCGATGCCGGGCGGCGCGATGGCCGGGGCTGCGGCGTGCGTGGCTGGGGCTGCGGCGAGCGCGGTGAGGAGCAGGGACATCGCGAGGGGGGCTTTCATGGCAGATCCTTCTGGCGGTCGCGGATGGAGGGACTGCTGTGTTGGAGGTGTCATCCCGATTATGCGCCACACCTCCTGCGCGACGTGCAGGCACAAAAAAGCCGGAACCCCAGTTGACGGGAGATCCGGCTTCTTGCGGCCTCGACAGGCCTTACAGATGGTGGAGGTGGGCGGAATTGAACCGCCGTCCGAAGGCACTCCATCCCCAGCACTACATGCTTAGCTCACCGTTGGATCTCGTCCCCGAACAGCACGGTGCGCAAAGCGCATCCGGGAACCAGCCTGTTGTGTTCTAGTGCCGGACTGACAGGCAGCCGTCCAGCGCGATTCCATGATAGTGACTCTACACCGCGAGCATGGACACAAGCGGTTTCGAGGCTTAGGCCTTAAGCGGCCAGAGCGTAGTTGTCGTCGTTGGCAACTAGAGTTTTGCAGCTGGATTTACGAGGAAAGCTACCCCCTCGGCATGCGCCAGGCGACTTCACAACCCCCGTCGAAACCAATGCACCCCCGGTTTCTTCAAGTTCTGCAAGGTACAAGGCCTGTTTCGTGTCGCCACGGTCAGTGCCTGCCCAACAGTGGCAATGCTACGGCAAAACAGCTGAACAGTCACCTTCGCAATCCACAACAAGTTGTAGAGCCTCCGTCATCGCGGATTGGTAACGTCATTGGCACGAATTTGCGACACACTGAAGACGACCATCCGAGCCAGGACAGACACGGAGACTGTGGGTGACCGAGGCAAGCCAACAACGCAGCCTGCGACAGCTGGTCGGACCCGTCGGGGCCGACTACCAGCGACGGGCATTGCCCCCTGGCTGGGTCTGGGCCGTGCTGGGCGCGCTGCTGGCGGCCACCTGCCTGACCGAACTGCCGGCCACAGCGGCCGCAGCACTGGTCGCCAGTGCGGTGGTGGTGCACTGGTCGCAGCGCGGTCGCATCCATTGGCTGGGCTGGCGCCTGCCGGGCCTGGCGGTGTTGGCGGCCCTGCTGTGGGGGCCGGAAGTGCTGTCGCAGTGGTTCGAGCACGGGCTGGCCGTGGTCCTGATGTCGCTGGCCAGCCTCAGCATCGGCGTGCATGTGTGGCAGTCGCGGCAGATGGCGCAGCAGCTCCAGGGCGCGGCCGATTCGATGGATGACGCCCAGTTGCTGGCCCTGCTGCCGGCCGACGCAGCCCAGCTGGCGCAGCGGTGGCGCGCCGGCGATGACCGGCATGCGCCCGAACTGGCGGTGGTGATGCATCTGGCCGTGATGCACGCCGCGCTGGCACCGCGCATGCGCGGGCAGGGCGTGCTGGCGGGGTGACCGGCAGGCAACTCCAGCGCCGACACGACTACGACCCCGACAACGTCTTGCGCAGGTAGATCCGCTCGTGACCGGGTGGGCAGTCGGGCAGTCGCCCATACACGGTGTAGCCCTGCCGCAGGTAGAAGGCTTCGGCCTGCCAGTCGAAGGTATCCAGCATCACGCTGCGGGCGCCATGGCGGTGCGCAACGGCTTCTGCTTCCGCCAGCAGGCGCTGGCCGATGCCTCGCCCGCGCAGTTCCGGGTCCACCCACAGCACATGCACCTGCAGCCAGCCGGCACAGACGTCGGCCAGCACGCCGCCGCGCAGCGTGCCGTGCTCGTCATGCCAGGCCAGGCGGACTGGGGTCTCATCGAACGCATCGCCGCCGTGGGCCTGGTTGAAGGCCAGCAGGCGCGCGCACAACGTGCGCGTTTCATCGGCGCTGGCAGTCGCCATGGCGCCCATGGGAGTGATCATGCGTCGCGGTTGCCGCGACGCATCACGCGCTGCTTCTCGATCGCCCAGTCGCGGTCCTTGGCGGCATCGCGCTTGTCGTGGGTCTGCTTGCCCTTGGCCAGCGCGACTTCGAGCTTGATCTTGTTCTTGCTCCAGTACATCGCAGTGGGCACGATCGTGTAGCCATCGCGCTCGACCTTGCCGATCAGCTTGTCGATCTCGTTCCGGTGCAGCAGCAGCTTGCGCTCGCGCCGGTCATTGGCCACCACGTGGGTGGAGGCCTGGATCAACGGGGTGATCTGTGCACCGATCAGGTAGATCTCGCCGCGCTTCACATAGGCGTAGGCATCGATGATGTTGCCACGGCCTGCGCGGATCGACTTGACCTCCCAGCCCTGCAGGGCGAGGCCGGCCTCGAAGCGCTCTTCGATGTGGTATTCGTGGCGGGCACGCTTGTTCAACGCGATGGTTTTGTTGGCCGTCGCGCTCTTTGCTTTATCCTTGCCGCTGTTCTTGCTCATTTCCGTATTGTCTCCGATTCGGGCCCGCCCGGTCGATTGCCGAAACGTCCTGTATTCATGCCTACTATCCGCCGCAGCGCCCTGGTCGAACATTCGGCCGCGCGCATGTTCGACCTGGTCAACGACGTCCAGGCCTATCCGCGCCGTTTCCGCTGGTGCTCTGCTGCCCAGATCGTTGAGGAGGGCGAGGACCGCCTGGTGGCGCGACTGGACCTGGGCCTGGGCTCGTTCAGCACATGGTTCCAGACCGAGAACACCCTGCAGCGCCCGCACAGCATTGATATGCAGCTGCGCGATGGCCCGTTCAAGCAGCTGCACGGCCGCTGGGAATTCCATGCGCTGGCCGAGGATGCCTGCAAGGTCACCCTGACCCTGGAGTTCGAACCCAGCTCGCGCCTGCTCGGTCCGGCGCTGGCGATCGGCTTCCAAGGGCTGGCCGATCGCATGGTCAACGATTTCGTCCGCGTCGCCGACGAGGGCTGAGCGATGATCGAGGTCGAGGTGGTGCTGGCCTGGCCGCAGCGGGTGCTGTCGCGCCGCTTGCAGCTGGAAGAAGGTGCGACCGTGGCCGACGCCATTGCCGCCGCCGCGCTGGAAGGCAGTGCCGATTGCCCCGCCGTCGCCGTTCATGGTGTGCTGGCTCGCCCGCAGCAGGCACTGCTGGAAGGTGATCGCATCGAGTTGCTGCGCCCGTTGCTGGCCGACCCCAAGGACAACCGCCGGCGTCGCGCACTCGGCGGTTGATTCCGGCAGCCGTACCTGCGGACGGGCAGGGGGCTCAGCGGCCCTTCTTCTTCTTGTCCTTCGGCAGGTTGCGGCCGAACTGGCGCACGGTCTGCTGGGCCAGGGCCTTGTCGTTGCCCGGGAAGTAATCGCCTTCCCAGCGGGTCACGGTGTCATTCTCGAAGAACACCACGAAGTTCTTCACTTCGGTACGACCCAGGCGGTTCACGCGCTGGCTGGAGGTGTAGTCCCAACGCTGGGCGTGGAACGGGTCGGGAATGGACGGGGTGCCCAGCAGCGCGGTGACCTGCTGCTTGCTCTGCCCGACCTGCAGCTTGGCCACGGCATCTTCCCGGATCAGGTTGCCCTGATAGATGGGTTGCTTGTAGATGATGCCGCACCCGGTGGTGGACAGGGCGACGGCGGCGACCAACAGGAGATTGCGCATCGGGACTGGCGGTTGGGGAAATCAAACCGATGATACACTCCCGGCGTGCCACCGCGACCCAATCCGAGGCAGCTGGCGCTAAATCGCCAATGAACGGAGACCTATGGAAACCCACGACCTGCGTAAAGTCGGCCTGAAGGTGACCCATCCGCGGATGCGGATCCTGGCGCTGCTCGAGCAGCGCAATGCCCAGCACCACATGACCGCCGAAGACATCTACCGCCAGCTGCTGGAGCACGGCGACGAGATCGGCCTGGCCACGGTGTACCGGGTGCTGACCCAGTTCGAGGCCGCCGGCCTCGTGCTCAAGCACAATTTCGAGGGCGGCCAGGCGGTCTACGAACTGGACCGTGGCGGCCACCACGACCACATGGTCGACGTGGACAGTGGCAAGATCATCGAGTTCGAAAGCCACGAGATCGAGGAACTGCAGCGCAAGATCGCCGCAGACCATGGCTACGAGCTGGAAGAGCACTCGCTGGTGCTGTACGTGCGCAAGAAGCGCAAGTAATCCGTTCCGGCCAGCTGGATGCGACGAAACCCCGGGCCTGCCCGGGGTTTTTCGTTGATGGGTCAGAGCCCTTTCCGTTCAGGTAAGGGATCCGACCCCTTGCGGCCCAGCAGGATCTCCAGGTCCACCGCCTCAGCCATGGCCCGGTTGCCGGCATCACCCGGGTGGAGGTGGTCGCCGGAGTCGTAGGCCACGGCCATCCGTGAGGGATCGGCCGGGTCGCGCAGCGCCGCGTCCAGGTCGATCACCGCGTCGAACGGGCTGTCCGTGCGCAGCCAGGCATTGAGCTGGCGGCGCAGGGTGTCCTTGTCCGGTTGGTAGTAGTCGTCCAGCGGCGTGCCGGGCAGGGCGCCAGCGAACGGTGGCAAGGTAGCGCCCACGATCCGCACACCTCGGCGGCGGGCCTGTTCTGCCAGCGCGCGATACCCCGCCTGCAGCTCGCTCAGCGTGGGTCGGGCCTGGTTGCGGGCGAATGCGGTACCTGGCCAGCTGATGTCATTGATGCCGATCAGCACGATCACACTGGATACCGCAGGCTGGTCCAGCGCGTCGCGCCGGAAGCGGACCAGGGCGGATTCACCCATGCCGTCGCGCAGCAGCCGCCCCCCGGAAATGCCGGCGTTCACCACGGCTATGCCCCGCGCTGCCAGGAGCGCGGCCAGATGATCGGTCCAGCGCTGGTCCTGGTCGAGGCTGGCGGTGGCACCGTCGGTGATCGAATCCCCGATCACCACCACGCTGCGCGCGTCGGTGTCGGCCTCGACGTCAATTCCGGTCAGCAGCAGGCGGGCGGTGGTGCTGCTGGCTGCGCTCAGGGCCTGGGCCCGGCTCTGGTCGCCAGGGGCGATCCAGCTGGTCTGGCGGCCTTCCCAATGGAACGTCTGAACGGTTGCCGGCCCCGGCACAAAGACGCTGACCTGCAATGCCTGGCGGTCATCCGTGGCCAGCGGGAGCGGATCGCTCAGCTGTTCCTGACCGGGCCCGATCAACACCCCGGGCTGGCCGCCGAAGCTGAGCGGTTGCGGGATGGCGCCCGCGCGTGCGGCCACGCTGGCCGCCCCGATCCGCAGCGGCCGGGTGCCGTAGGCATTGCTCAGCCGCACCCGCAGCCGCGGGCCGCCCAGGCTGACACGCACCGTCTGGCGGAAGGTCTGGTCCTGCAGCGTGGCCGGGACCAGGGTCGGGAACAGGAAATCCGCGTTCCAGACCGGCTGCGGGCTGGCCTGCCAGCTGGCGACCCAGTGCGGGGCGGATGCGGCACTGGCGGCGCCGGACACGGCGAGCAGGGCGGTGGTGGTGAGCTGGCTCAAGCGGTTCATCGGGCAGTCCCGAGTGGAGGGACCGCCATGGTGATTCCGTGCTTATCTGTGAACTAGACTGCGCACGGACAATCATCTGTGAACTGGATTCATCGCCATGGCGCGACCCGACATCAACCGATCCGGCGAACTGGAAGTGTTCGTGCGGGTGATCGAGACCGGTGGCTTTTCCGCTGCGGCCCGCACGCTGGACATGACGCCGTCGGCGGTCAGCAAGCTGGTGGCGCGGCTGGAGCAACGGCTGGGCACGCGCCTGCTGCAACGCTCCACCCGCCAGCTGCAGCTGACCCCGGAAGGCTGCGCGTTCTACGAGCGTGGCCTGCGCGTGCTGGCCGACCTGGACGAGGCCGAGCGTTGTGCCAGCGCCCATGCCGAGCCGCGCGGGCGGCTACGGGTCAACTCCAACGTGCCGTTTGGCCGCCATTTCCTGTTGCCGCTGCTGCCGGCGTTTCTTGAGCGTAACCCGCAGGTGGGCGTGGACCTGACCCTCAACGACGAGGTGATCGACCTGCTGGAGCAGCGCACCGATGTGGCAGTGCGGGCCGGGCCCCTGAAGAGCTCCAGTCTGGTGGCGCGACGGCTGGGCGCGACGCGGATGATGATCGTGGCTGCACCGGCCTACGCGCAGCGGCACGGGCTGCCACGCACTGCCGAGGAGCTGCAGTCGCACAACCGGCTGGACATAGGCCATGCCCGTGCGATGCAGGGGTGGCCGTTGCTGCAGGAGGGGCGCGAGCGGATGCTGCTGCCCAGTGGCAATGCCCGCGCCAGCAACGGCGATGCGCTGCGCCAGCTGGTGCTGGGCGGGCTGGGCATGGCGCGGCTGGCGGCATTCCAGGTGCAGGAGGACATTGCTGCCGGGCGCTTGCTGCCGGTGCTGGAAGAGGCCAATCCCGGTGACCTGGAAGAGGTGCACGCGGTGTTCCTCGGGCAGGGCGGTTACCTGCCGCTGCGGGTGCGCGCGTTCCTCGATTTCCTGGTGGAGAACGTGGATCTGGCGCGGCCGTTGGGGTGATACGGGTAGTGCCGGCCGCTGGCCGGCAACCTCACGATCATCGTCCACCGGTGTTGGGTTGCCGGCCAGCGGCCGGCACTACCGTGCGGGTGGGTTGTAGATCCACGCCATGCGTGGATAGCCGTGAACAGGCCTCAGGCCTGCAGCAGCTTGCGGGCGGCGGCGCGCGCTTCCTTGCTCACTTCCACGCCGCCGAGCATGCGCGCCAGCTCTTCTTCGCGCGCCTTGTTGTCCAGCTTTTCCACTGCGCTCTGGGTCATGCCTTCCACCGGGGCCTTGCTGACCCGGTAATGGGCGTGGCCCTTGGAGGCGACCTGCGGTAGGTGGGTCACGCACAGTACCTGGCGCTTCTCGCCGAGCGCGCGCAGCTTCTGGCCGACGATGTCAGCCACCGCGCCGCCGATGCCGGAGTCGACCTCGTCAAACACCATGGTCGGCACCGCATCCAGGTCCAGCGCGGCCACTTCGATGGCCAGCGAAATACGTGACAGTTCACCGCCCGAGGCCACCTTGCGCAGGGCGCGCGGCGGTTGACCGGCGTTGGCCGCCACCAGGAACTCGACGCGCTCGGCACCCTGCGGGTCGGGCTTGCCGCTGTCCTGTGGCTCCAGTTCGATCAGGAACTGGCCGCCGCCCATGCCGAGCTCGGCGATGATGCCGGTGGTGGTGGCCGACAGTTCGGCAGCAGCGCTGCGGCGGCTGGCGGTCAGCACTTCAGCCTGTACGCGCCAGGCGGCGGCGGCCTTGTCGATCTCGCCGGCCAGGCGCTGCAGGCGCTCGTCGGCGCCACGCAGCTGCTCCACTTCGGCATGCATGCGCTCGCGCTGCGCGCCCAGTTCGTCCATCGGCACGCGGTGCTTGCGGGCCAGGTCGTGCAGGCGGCCGAGGCGGCGCTCGTTCTCCTCGAACTGTTCCGGGTCGGCATCCAGATCGTCGTGCACGCGATCAAGCAGCGACAGGGCTTCGTGCAGCTGGATCGAGGCGTTCTCGATCAGGCCGTCCACTTCGCCCAGGCGCGGGTCGTGCTCGATCAGGCGCGACAGCTCGTGGCGCACCTGCTGCAGCAGGTCCAGCGCAGAGCTGCCGTCATCGCCGTTGAGCTGGTTGCTGGCTGCCTGGCAGGCGCTCAGCAGGGCGCTGGCGTGGGCCTGGCGACGGTGGCTGGCGCCAAGCGCGGCAATCGATTCCGGCTCAAGGTCCTCGCGGTCCAGTTCGCGCAGCTGGTGCTCCAGGAAGCCGATCCGGTCACTGACGTCGCCCTGTTGCGACAACGCCAGCGATTCATCGACCAGTGCCTGCCAGGCCGCGGCGGCGTGGCGCACCTGGCGGCGCTCGTTCTCGTTGCCGGCATAGGCATCCAGCAGGGCCAGCTGCGACGGGCGCGCCAGCAGCGCCTGTTGTTCATGCTGGCCGTGGATCTCCACCAGCAGCGAGGCCAGGTCGCCCAGCTGTGCCAGTGTCACCGGGCGGCCATTGATCCAGGCTCGCGAGCCGCCGTCGGCGCGGATCACGCGGCGCAGCTGGCATTGGTCCTCGTCGTCCAGCTCGTTGTCGGCCAGCCACTGGCGGGCGGCCTGCAGCTGCTCCAGCGCGAACTCGGCGGAAAGCTCGGCGCGTGCGGCACCATGGCGGACCACGCCGCTGTCAGCGCGCAGGCCGGACAGGAAGCCCAGTGCGTCGACCATCAGCGACTTGCCGGCGCCAGTCTCGCCTGAAACCACGGTCATGCCTGGCCCGAACTCCAGTTCGGTGGCGCGGACGACGGCGAAATCCTTGATCGAAAGATGTCTGAGCATGGGTAAGGGGGTGTCAGCAGCCGCGCAACGCTAGCACGCGGGCGCGGGAGGTCCAATGACTTGCCAAGGCGATGCGCCGCCATTATCTAGTGTCCGTGTCTCACAGGTTGATTCCATGCACGGTTCTCCCGACCAGCTTGCCCCGCGTGCGCGCCACCTGCTGCGCACGCTGATCGCGCGATACATTCAGGACGGCGAGCCGGTCGGCTCGCAGACGCTGGCGCGCGTGGCCGGCCTGGAGGTCAGCCCGGCCACCATCCGCAACATCCTGGGCGACCTCGAGGATCTGGGCCTGCTGGCCTCGCCACATACCTCGGCCGGCCGCGTCCCGACCGCGCATGGCTACCGGGTGTTCGTTGACAGCCTGCTGCAGATGCAGCCGCCGGGCGAGGGCGAGCTGGCCCGGTTGCGCCAGGAACTGGCCGGTGGCGGCAGCACCCAGGCCCTGCTCGGCAGCGCCTCGGAGCTGCTGTCGGCGATGAGCCACTTCGTCGGCGTGGTCAGCGCACCGCGGCGCGAGCAGTTCGCCTTCCGCCAGATCGATTTCGTGGCGCTGGATGGGCGCCGGGTGCTGGCGATCCTGGTATTTGCCGACAACGAGGTGCAGAACCGGGTGATCGAGACCCGGCAGGAGTTTGCGCCAGGCCAGCTGGAGCAGGTCGCCAACTACCTCAATGCGCATTTCGCCGGCCTGCCGATGGCCGAGATCCGTACCCGACTGCTGCTGGAGCTGCGCGACGCCCGGTCCGAACTGGAGCAGTTGCTGGCCCACAGCATCGAACTGGCCGAGCAGGCCCTGCAGCCGGCGGCCGACGACATGCTGGTGGCCGGGCAGACCCGCTTGATGGGCGTGCAGGACCTGTCCGACCTGGAGCGCCTGCGCGAACTGTTCGAGCTGTTCTCCAGCAAGCGCGAGATCCTGCAGCTGCTGGAGCGGACCATCCAGGCGCCGGGGGTGCGCATCTTCATCGGCGAAGAGACCGGAATGATGCCGCTGCAGGGCGTCTCGCTGGTCACTGCCCCGTACACCGCCAATGGCCAGGTGCTGGGCGTGCTGGGCGTGATCGGTCCCAAGCGGATGGCCTACGACCGGGTGATCCCGCTGGTCCAGGCCACCGCCGATGTGCTTGGCGCGGCCTTTTCACCGGCCGGACGCACGCCGGGAACATCCGACGCTTGAAACGCAGCATCCCGCCCACACTAGGGTGGGTGGAGGCGGAGAGTGACCGCCAGGGACCCAGACATGAACCACGAACATCCAGATATCGAATCCCAGCAGAGTGCCGCCGATGCGGCTGCCACCGCCGGCGTCAACGACGAAGTCGAGCGCCTGCGCGCCGAAGTCGAGCAGGTCAAGGCCGATGCGCTGCGTGAGCGCGCCGACCTGGAAAACCAGCGCAAGCGTGTTGCCCGTGACATCGAGCAGGCCCGCAAGTTCGCCAACGAGAAGCTGCTGGGCGAGCTGCTGCCGGTGTTCGACAGCCTGGATGCCGGCCTGAAGGCCGCCGGCGACGACCCGCACCCGCTGCGCGAAGGCTTGGAGCTGACCTACAAGCAGCTGCTGAAGGTCGCCGCCGACAACGGCCTGGCGCTGCTGGATCCGATCGGCCAGCCGTTCAACCCGGAACACCACCAGGCCATCAGCCAAGTGCCGACCCCGGGCGCTGCCCCGGGCAGCGTGGTGACCGTGTTCCAGAAGGGCTACCTGCTCAACGAGCGTCTGCTGCGGCCGGCGCTGGTGGTGGTGGCCGCCGACTGATCCGGCAGGGCCGGGCGGCGGACAGACCCGTCACCCGACCCGACGCTGAACGCGCCGGATCGTCGGAAACACAGCGTTCGGGAGGTGGCTTGAATGTTCCACGGGCCTCCCCCACATCGTATTCATCCACCGGCCGAACGGCCGGACTGACCCCAACAAGCATCCTCAGGAGTCTCCCCCATGGGCAAGATCATTGGTATCGACCTCGGCACCACCAACTCGTGCGTGGCGATCATGGACGGCGGCAAGGCCCGCGTCATCGAGAATTCGGAAGGCGATCGCACCACCCCGTCGATCGTCGCCTACACCAAGGACGGCGAAGTCCTGGTCGGTGCCTCGGCCAAGCGCCAGGCCGTGACCAACCCGAAGAACACCTTCTATGCGGTGAAGCGCCTGATCGGCCGCAAGTTCACCGATGGCGAGGTGCAGAAGGACATCGCCCACGTCCCGTACAGCATCCTGGCCCATGACAATGGCGATGCCTGGGTCGCCACCAGCGACGGCAAGAAGATGGCCCCGCAGGAAATCTCGGCCAAGGTGCTGGAGAAGATGAAGAAGACCGCCGAGGACTTCCTCGGTGAGAAGGTCACCGAAGCGGTCATTACCGTGCCGGCCTACTTCAACGACAGCCAGCGCCAGGCGACCAAGGACGCCGGGCGCATCGCCGGCCTGGACGTCAAGCGCATCATCAACGAGCCGACCGCGGCTGCGCTGGCCTACGGCCTGGACAAGGGCGACAACAAGGATCGCAAGATCGTGGTGTACGACCTGGGCGGCGGCACCTTCGACGTCTCGGTGATCGAGATCGCCAATGTCGACGGCGAGAAGCAGTTCGAAGTGCTGGCCACCAACGGCGACACCTTCCTGGGTGGCGAAGACTTCGACAACCGCGTCATCGAATACCTGGTTGAAGAATTCAACAAGGACCAGGGCATCGACCTGCGCAAGGATCCGCTGGCCCTGCAGCGCCTGAAGGATGCTGCCGAGCGCGCCAAGATCGAGCTGTCCAGCGCCCAGCAGACCGAAGTGAACCTGCCGTACGTCACCGCTGACGCGTCGGGTCCGAAGCACCTGAACATCAAGCTGACCCGCGCCAAGCTGGAAGCACTGGTGGACGACCTGATCAAGAAGTCGATCGAGCCGTGCCGCGTCGCCCTGAACGATGCCGGCCTGCGTTCGAGCGACATCAGCGAAGTGATCCTGGTCGGCGGCCAGACCCGCATGCCGAAGGTGCAGCAGGCGGTGACCGAGTTCTTCGGCAAGGAACCGCGCAAGGACGTCAACCCGGACGAAGCCGTGGCACTGGGTGCGGCGATCCAGGGCGGCGTGCTGGGCGGCGACGTCAAGGACGTGCTGCTGCTGGACGTGACCCCGCTGTCGCTGGGTATCGAAACCATGGGTGGCGTGTTCACCAAGATCATCGAGAAGAACACCACCATCCCGACCAAGGCCTCGCAGGTGTTCTCCACCGCCGAGGACAACCAGTCGGCCGTGACCGTGCACGTGCTGCAGGGTGAGCGCGAACAGGCCCGCTTCAACAAGTCGCTGGCCAAGTTCGACCTGTCCGGCATCGAGCCGGCCCCGCGCGGCCTGCCGCAGGTGGAAGTGTCCTTCGACATCGACGCCAACGGCATCCTGCACGTGTCGGCCAAGGACAAGAAGACCAACAAGGAACAGAAGGTCGAGATCAAGGCCGGTTCGGGCCTGTCCGAGGAGGAGATCGCGCGCATGGTCGCCGACGCGGAAGCCAACCGCGAAGAAGACAAGAAGTTCCAGGAACTGGTGCAGGCCCGCAACCAGGCCGACGCCCTGATCCACGGCACCCGCAGCGCCATCACCGAGCACGGCAGCAAGGTCGGCGGCGATGTCATCGGCAAGGTCGAGGCGGCGCTGGCTGACCTGGAAACCGCGATGAAGGGCGACGACAAGGCACAGATCGAAGCCAAGTCGAAGGCACTGGAAGAAGCTGGCCAGTCGCTGTTCGCCGCTGCTTCGGCCGACCAGGGCGGTGCCCCGGGTGCCGACGCCGGCAATGCCGGCAAGGCGCAGGACGACGTGGTCGACGCTGAGTTCACCGAAGTCAAGGACGACAAGAAGTCCTGATCCGGACCGACGCGGGACGCTGGCCACCAGCGTCCCGTTGTCGCATCAGGGTCCTGACCGCCTACCGGCGTGTCGGGGCGCCCGACGCAAGAGCGGACCTGGTTCCGCTCTTCCGCTTTGACGAATCCCGACGTTCCGGAACCCGATTCACGATATGAGCAAGCGCGATTACTACGAAGTGCTGGGCGTTGCCCGCACCGCCACCGACGAAGAGCTGAAGAAGGCCTACCGTCGCTGCGCGATGAAGTTCCACCCGGACCGCAACCCGGGCGATACGGCGGCCGAAGCCTCCTTCAAGGAGTGCAAGGAAGCCTACGAAGTACTGTCCGACGGCAACAAGCGCCGCATGTACGACAGCCACGGCCACGCCGCGTTCGAGCATGGCATGGGTGGTGGTGGTCCGGGCGGCCCGGACATGAACGATATCTTCGGCGATATCTTCGGCAACATTTTTGGCGGTGGCGGCGGTGGTCCGCGCCAGGCCCGTCGCGGCGCCGACATCGGCTACGTGATGGAACTGGACCTGGAAGAGGCCGTGCGCGGCGTCGAGCGCCGGATCGAGATCCCGACCCTGGCCGAATGCGGCGACTGCGATGGCAGTGGCTCCGAAGACGGCAAGGTCGAGACCTGCAACGTGTGCCATGGCCGTGGTCAGGTGCGCATCCAGCGCGGCATCTTCGCCATGCAGCAGGCCTGCCACAACTGCGGCGGCCGTGGCCAGATCATCGCCAAGCCCTGCAAGACCTGCCACGGCAACGGCCGTGTCGAGGAAGACAAGGTGCTGTCGGTGAAGGTGCCGGCCGGCGTCGACACCGGCGATCGCATCCGCCTGCAGGGCGAGGGCGAGGCCGGCCCGGCCGGCACGCCGCCGGGTGATCTGTACGTGGAAGTGCGCGTGCGCGAGCATGCCATCTTCCAGCGCGATGGCGATGATCTGCACTGCGAAGTGCCGATCCGCATCTCGCAGGCGGCGCTTGGCGACACCGTGCGCGTGGCCACCCTCGGCGGCGAAGCGGAGATCCGTATCCCGGCCGAGACCCAGACCGGCAAGCTGTTCCGCCTGCGCGGCAAGGGCGTGCGTTCGGTGCGCAGCCGCAGCGAAGGCGACCTGTACTGCCGCGTGGTGGTGGAGACGCCGGTGAACCTCACCAACGAGCAGCGCAAGCTGCTGGAACAGTTCGAAGCCACCTTCGTCGGCGAGGAAGCGCGCAAGCATTCGCCGAAATCGGCCACTTTCATCGACGGCGTGAAGGGCTTCTGGGACCGGATGACGTCCTGAGTTTTTCAACGGAAGCGTTGAGCGGAAGCGCCGGGCCATGCCCGGCGTTCTCGTTTGCGATCTGCGATGGTTTCCGCCGGGCATGCGCCGCGATGGTGGATCCACGCCATGCGTGGACGGCGTTACCGGAAAAACGCCGCAGGTGTCTGCCCCAGCTGGCGCTTGAACATGCTGGTGAACGCGCTGGGGCTGTCGTAGCCCGTCGCCAGCGCGACATCGATGACCTTGTCACCGACCGCCAGCCGTTCCATCGCGGCCAGCAGCCGTGCCTGCTGCCGCCACTGGCCGAAGGTCATGCCCAGCTCGGTGGCGAAGCGCCGCTGGATGGTTTTCACGTCCACCTCCAGCGCCTGTGCCCAGTCCTGCAGTGTGGCGTCGTCGCCGGGGTGCTTCTGCAGGTGTTGGCAGATCCGCAGCAGGCGCGGGTCGCTTGGCGCAGGCAGGTGCAGAGGCAGCACGTCCATGCGATGCAGTTCGTCCAGCAGAAGGCGCACCACGCGGCCATCGCGGCTGTCCTCGATGTGCTCGCCCTTGACCAGCGTGGCGGCCTGCAGCAGCTCGCGCAGCAGGGGCGACACCTGCACCGCGAACGGCTCGGTCGGCAGGTGCGGGGCAAACGGCGGGTCGATGTACAGGCTGCGCATGTGCACGGCGGCGATGCAGTCCACCGCGTGCACCATGCCGGCCGGCATCCAGATCGCGCGGTTCGATGGCACCACCCAGCGCCCGACTTCCGACCGCACCACCATCAGGCCGGAGATGGCGTAGACCAGCTGGTGGCGCTGATGCTTGTGACCAGGGATGTGGGTACCTACGGGGTACTGGGTGACCCGATAGGTGACCGGGCGATGCAGTGGAACCTCCCGCCAGGGCGCGGCCGGATCGACGTCACTGGCTATGTCCTTTTTGCGATAGGGCATGACCTGAACGCGGCAGAAGGGAGGGAAGGGCAACCGTAGCATGCGGGGCTCGCCCCCAACCTGACTGCGTCCATGTCCACCCTGGCTTCTCCCGCAACGACCTCACGCCCGGCGGCCCCCGGCGTGCTGGCCGCCATTTCCACCTCGCACGTCGTCAACGACATGATGCAGTCGCTGATCCTGGCCATCTATCCGGTGATCAAGGGTGGCTTCAATCTCAGCTTCACCCAGATCGGCCTGATCACGTTGACCTATCAGCTCACTGCGTCGATCTTCCAGCCGTTGATCGGTGTAGCCACCGACCGCCGCCCGGCACCGTATTCGCTACCGATCGGCATGGCCTCGACCTTGTGCGGCATGCTGCTGCTCGGCTTCGCGCCGAACTACGCGATGGTGCTGCTGGCAGCGGCAATGGTCGGCATCGGCTCGGCGATCTTCCATCCGGAGGCCTCGCGCATCGCGCGGCTCGCCTCGGGCGGCCGTCATGGCTTCGCACAGTCGGTGTTCCAGGTGGGGGGCAATTTCGGTACCGCGTTGGGCCCGCTGATTGCGGCGGCAGTGATCGTGCCGTACGGCCAGCATGCCGCGTCGTGGTTCGCAGGCGCGGCCCTGATCGGCATCGCATTGCTGACCTATGTTGGCCGCTGGTACGCGTTGCATCTGGGCACGCCGCGCCCGGCCAGTACCGCCTCGATGGCGCCGCGCCATCCACCACGCACGGTGGCCAAGGTGCTGGCGATCCTGCTGGTGCTGATCTTCAGCAAGTACTTCTACATGGCCAGCATCGGCAGCTACTTCACCTTCTACCTGATCCACCATTTCGGCATTCCGGTGGCGCAGGCGCAGCTGCACCTGTTCGCGTTCCTGGTGGCGTCCGCCGCTGGCGGCTTCCTCGGCGGCCCGTTGGGTGACCGGATCGGCCGCAAGCCGATCATCTGGACCTCGATCCTCGGCGTGGCGCCGTTCGCGCTGATGCTGCCGCATGCCGACCTGTTGTGGACGACGGTGCTGGCGGTGCTGATCGGCTTCGTGCTGTCTTCGGCGTTCTCGGCGATCGTGGTCTATGCGCAGGAGATGATGCCGCACCGCATCGGCATGGTGTCCGGCCTGTTCTTCGGTTTCGCGTTCGGTATGGGCGGGCTGGGTGCCGCCGTGCTCGGCCTGCTGGCGGACAGAACCAGCATCGAGTACGTCTACCAGCTGACCGCGTTCCTGCCGTTGCTGGGCATCGTGGCGGCGTGGCTGCCGCCGTCGCGGCCTGCTGCTCGCTGAGGGGGTTGGGTTGCAGGGCTTGCAGCCCTGCACCCGCAGAGGCAACGGCAACAGCCGAAGCGCGCTATCCGTGGATTGGCGGGGTGGGTCCGGTTGCGGGGGACGCCGTGAATACGTCCCTGCAGGCTCGGTCGCGCCATCCATGGCGCTCACGCCGCCGCAACCGGACCCATCCCGCCTTCGACAGTTTCCTGCGATTTGTCGGAACGGTGTACTGCTCTGGTAGGTGTCGACCTTGGTCGACACGGTAGACCCATGCCATGCGTGGATGAATTCATTCGATATCTGACAGATGTGTCGACCAAGGTCGACACCCACCAACAGCCGCAGTTACCAACAGCCGCGTGAACCTGTCGAAGGCGGGGCGGTGTCGGAGTGCGGGGTGTCAGCCGCATGGATGCGGCTGCCAAGCCTACACGGACGTACTCGCGGCGTCCCCGCATTCCGACACCGCCCCGCTACCCCACGGATAGCTCGCTTTTGCCGTTGCCGTTACTTGCAGCTTCGGCAGGTGCAGGGCTGCAAGCCCTGCCGAAAACCCCCTTGGGCGTAGAATGCGACCATGAGCGAATCCCTTGATAACCACCTGGTCCACGGCCGCCGCCAGCGGCCGGATGGCCCGTCGCCGATCGATGTCATCTCGGTCCAGTCGCAACTTGTCTACGGCCACGCCGGCAACAGTGCCGCCGTACCGCCGATGCGCGCGCTGGGCGTGCGCGTGGCGGATGTCCCGACCGTGCTGCTGAGCAATGCGCCTTTCTACGACACCACGCGTGGCCGCGTGCTGCCCGCTGACTGGTTCGCCGACCTGTTGCTGGGCACCCACGAGCGCGGCCTGCCGCAGCGGGCGAAAATGCTCGTCTCCGGCTATTTCGGCAGCACCGCCAACGGGGCCGCCTTCGCAGACTGGCTGGACGACATCCTGCCGGCCTGCCCGCAGCTGCGCTATTGCCTGGACCCGGTGATTGGCGACACGCACACCGGCCCCTACGTGGAACCCGGGCTGGAAGCGATCTTCGCCGAGCGCCTGTTGCCGCATGCCTGGCTGGTGACGCCGAACGCTTTCGAACTGAATCGCCTGACCGGCATGCCGGCGCTGGCCGAGGCCGATGCCATCGCCGCCGCGCGCACGCTGCTGGATCGCGGCCCGCATTGGGTGATCGCGCACAGCGTGGGCGGCAGCCCGGGTGAACTGGTGACCCTGGCCGTCGGCCGCGAGGAAACCTGGCGCTGGACCTCGCCGCTGCTGCCGGTGGACGTGGCGGGTACCGGTGATGTGCTGATGTCGCTGGTGGTGTCGTTCCTGCTGCGCGGCGAATCGATGCAGCAGGCGATTTCGCGTGCGATTGCCGGCACCCATGCGGCGCTGGAGGCGACCCTGGACAACGGCTTCGAGGAATTCGACGTGGTCGCCGCCGCGCCGGCGGCGCTGGCCGAAGGCACGCGCTTCCGCGCCGAACGCGTTGCATGAGCGGCCTGGACCCACGCACGCCGCGCACGGTCGGCATCGTCGGCAGCGCTGGCGCCTACGGGCGCTGGCTGACCCGCTTCTTCCAGCAGCACCTGCAGTTGCAGGTGATCGGCCACGATCCGGCCGACCCAGGTTCGCACACGCCGGAACACCTGCTGGCGCAGGCCGATGTGCTGGTGTTCTCGGCACCGATCCGGCACACCCCGGCGTTGATCGCCGAGTACGTGCGGCAATCGGCGGGCCGCGAGCAGGGCAGGCTGTGGCTGGATGTGACCTCGGTAAAGGAGGCGCCGGTGCAGGCGATGCTGGCGTCGCGGGCCGAAGTGGTCGGCCTGCACCCGATGACCGCGCCGCCGAAGGCGCCGACCCTGAAGGGCAGAGTGATGGTGGTCTGCGAAGCGCGGCTGCAGCTTTGGCAGGCGTGGGTCGATACGCTGTGCGCCGCGCTGCAGGCCGAGTGCGTGCGGGCCACGCCGCAGCACCACGACCAGATGATGGCGCTGGTGCAGGCGATGGTGCATGCCACCCATCTGGCCCAGGCCGGCGTGTTGCGCCAGTACCAGCCGCAGCTGGGCGATCTGGCTGCGATGATGCCGTACCGTTCGGCATCGTTCGAGCTGGATACGGCGATCATTTCGCGCATCCTGTCGCTCAACCCGGCGATCTACGAAGACATCCAGTTCGGCAACCCGTACGTGGCGCCGATGCTGGAGCGGCTGGTGGGCCAGCTGCAGGCATTGCAGGCGCAGGTCGTGCAGGGTGACGACGGTGCACGTGGTGCATTTCGCGAGCAACTGCTGTCGGCCAATCGCACTGCCTTCGGCGAGCAGGCGCTGGCGGACGGCAACTACACGTTCGAACGCGTGGGCTATCTGCTGGCTGACCTGACCGAGCGCAACGCGCTGTCAGTACACCTGCCGGAAGATCGGCCCGGCTCGCTGCGCGAGCTGCTGAACGTGTTCGAGCAGCATCGCATCAGCCTGGCCTCGATCCATTCCTCACGTACGCCTGGTGGCGAAGTGCACTTCCGCATCGGGTTCATTGCCGGCAGTGATCCGGCAGCGATCACCCGGGCGGCCGCGGAAGTGGACGCCAGCGGCATCGGGCGGGTGCTCGGCTGACCACATTCATCCACAGGCGGTGTGGATGGATCCTGAGCAAACGTGTGGATAACCTCGCTCAGCCCTTGCTGGCAAAGGCTGTCAAGATGCCTGGCGAAAAATTGGCCACGCTTTTTTGTAGGGTTGAACCATGCTCGGGTGCTTTTGGCCAAAAGCGTGTCGACCAAGGTCGATACCTGCCAGAGCGGAGGATGGAGATCCGGTAGCGCGAGCGCGGAGCAGCACGAATGCGGTAGCGCCGGGCCATGCCCGGCGAACCTCAAATCGTCAACCGCAGTTCACCACCACTGGTGGTGAACTCACGCCCATTGCGCACCAGCTGGCGCCCGTCATCCAGCTCATAGCGCGGCGTGGCTTCGGAGTGGTGCCCGCTGCCGTTCGCCTCGGGCTTGAATTCGATGATGATGTGGCTTTCGCCATTACTGTCCACGGCGGGGAACTGACGGAACGACATCGCGTACCTCCTTCAGCGGATGCTGCGGGTGCGGGGCCAGCTTGGTCTTGCCGATGTTAGCCGGCCGTCATCAATCGATGAACTGCAGTCGTGCCAGTTCAGCGTACAGTCCGCCTTCGGCCAGCAGCTGCGCATGGGTACCTTCGGCGACGATGCGGCCCTGGTCCATCACCACGATGCGGTCGGCCTTGAGCACGGTGGCCAGGCGGTGGGCGATGACCAGCGTGGTGCGACCGGCCATCAGCCGCTCAAGTGCCTGCTGCACGCCATGCTCGCTCTGCGCATCCAGTGCGCTGGTGGCCTCATCGAGCAGCAGGATCGGCGCATCCTTCAGCAACGCGCGGGCGATCGCCACGCGCTGCTGCTGGCCACCGGACAGGCGTGCGCCGCGCTCGCCCAGTTCACTGTCGTAGCCTTGCGGCAATGCCCGCAGGAAGCCATCGGCCTCTGCTGCACGTGCGGCGCCCTCGACCTCGGCGTCGCTGGCCTGCAGCCTGCCGTAGCGGATGTTGTCGCGTGCACTGGCTGCGAACAGCGTCGGCTGCTGCGGTACCAGTGCCAGCTGCGCGCGCAGCTCGGCCGGATCGACCTGGCGCACGTCGATGCCATCCACGCAGATGCGGCCGCTGGCCGGATCGTGGAAGCGCAGCAGCATCGACAGCACCGTGCTCTTGCCTGCGCCCGACGGGCCGACCAGGGCCACGGTCTCACCCGGGCGGACATGCAGGTTGAAGTGGTCCAGCGCGGCCTGGTCCGGGCGCTGCGGGTAGTGGAACACCACGTCGTCGAACTGGATTTCGCCGCGTAGCGGTTGCGGCAGTGCGTGCGGCTGCGCCGGCGCACGGATCTCGATGTCTTCCTGCAGCAGCTCGCCGATACGGCCCATGCCACCGGCCGCACGCTGCAGCTCGTTCCACACTTCGGCCAGGGCGCCCACCGAGCCGCCGCCGATCAGCGCGTACAACACGAACTGGCCCAGCGTGCCGGCACTGAGGCGGCCGTCGATGACATCGTGCGCGCCCAGCCACAGCACGCCAACGATGGCGCCAAACACCAACAGGATGGCACTGGCGGTAACCAGCGATTGCGCACCGATGCGCCGGCGTGCGGCACCGATGGCATCGCCCAGCGCCTTGTCAAAGCGCCCGCGCTCATAGGGCTCGCGCGCATGCGCCTGCACCGTGCGCACGGCGCCCAGCGTCTCGCTGGCCAGGCTGTTGGCATCGGCGATGCGGTCCTGGCTGCTGCGCGCAACCGTACGCAGCTTGCGCGCGCCGACGATGATCGGCAGCACCGCCAGCGGGATGCCGAGCAGTGACCACGCGGCCAGCCGCGGGCTGGTGACGAACAGCATCGCCAGGCTGCCGACCACGGTGACGCTGCTGCGCAGGGCGACCGACATGGTCGAGCCGACCACGCTGCGCAGCAGTTCGCTGTCGGCGGTCAGGCGCGAGACCAGTTCGCCGCTGCGGCTGCGGTCGTGGAAACCGGCGCCGAGCTGGATCAGGTGTGCATACAGGCGGCTGCGCAGGTCGGCGACGACCTTCTCGCCCAGCAGCGACACGAAGAAGAACCGTGCGGCCGTCGCCAGTGCCAGCACCACCGCCACCAGCATCAGCAGGGCGAAGGCACGGTTGATCTGGCCACCGCTGGTGAAGCCGTGGTCGATCATCTGCTTCACGGCGGGGGGCAGGCTCAGCGTGGCGGCCGAAGAGACCGCCAGGGCCAGCAGCCAGGCGGTGAACAACCCGCTGTGGCGGCGCACGAACGGCCACAACGTCCGCAGGCTGCCAAGGCGGCGCAGCGGCGGGGTCGAGGCAGGGGCGTCGTCCTTGTCAGTCATCCTGGTTGTCGTCTTGTATGCGGATACGGTCACGGGTGGCGTCGCGCAGGCGGATTTTCAATGCATCGACCTGATCGGCCGGCAATTCGGCCCGCAGGCACACGCCGTTGGCATCGAACTGTTCATCGAGCTTCCCGGCGCCGAAGGCGGGCAGGGTGGCGTGCAGGATGCCCAGGTCCTCGAAGCCGGCCAGCAGCTGCAGCCGGGCCATCGCTACCAGGGGCAGGCGGGGGGCGGTGCGCAGGCACTCGGCGGCAGCGCCACCGTAGGCGCGCACCAGTCCACCGGCGCCCAGCTTGATGCCGCCGAACCAGCGCGTTACCACCACCATCACACGGTCGAAACCCTGGCCATCGATTGCCGCCAGGATCGGTCGTCCGGCCGTTCCAGCGGGCTCGCCATCATCGCTGGAGCGGTAGTCCTGGCCGTACCGGTAGGCCCAGCAGTTGTGGGTCGCGTCGGCTGCTGCAACCTGCTGCAGGATCGCCATGGCCGCTGCGGCGCTGTCGATTGGCGCAGCATGGGCGATGAAACGACTGTGTTTGACTTCCAGCGTGTGGCTGACAGGCTGGGCGAGGGTATCGAGCATTCCCGTCATTCTACGGGGTCGCCGGAGGTCACGTTCTGCTTCAGTCGTCCAGCAACGGGCGCAGGTCGCGCGGCAGGCGGGCTTCCGGATACTGCTGCACGTAGCGCTCCAGGCTGGCGCGGGCCAGATCGCGCTGGCCGTCGTCGCGTCGCGCGCGGATCTTCTGCAGCCACTGCCGGCGCGGCAGTCGCGCGTCGGCGTCCACCTCGGCCTGCACGGCATCCGCGCTCAGGCCCGCGTCGCTGCCGCGGCGCATGATGCCCGGTGCGGAACGGCTGGGCGCCTCACGCTTCATCGAGGTGATCTCCACCCGATCCAGCGCCTGCGTCCGCTCGGCCTCGGCGGCATTGGTTGCCGGTGCCGCGGCCGTGCGTGCGTTCATTGCCCCGGACGCTGCTGGCGCGAATGCCGGTGCGGGTGCGGGTGCCGAGTAGGCGGCCGGTGCAGGTGGCGCTGGCGGTGCTGCAGCCGGAGCGGGCGGGAGCGCCGCAAAGGAGGTGTCGGCGGGCGCATCCGCGGCCATGGACCGTGCAGCCTGGGCCGGCGCTTCAGCGGTCTTGGCCGGCGCAGGCTTGTGCGCACGCGCGATGGCCGGTGCCGGGGCAGCGGAAACAGGGGCGGACTCGGGTGCTGCCGGAGCAGAGGCTGGTTCCGCAACCGCCACTGCGCTGTCGGCTGAACCACTTCCAGCGGCCTGATCGGCAGCCGCGACGTCTTCTGCCGCAGCCGGTGCTGCGGCAACAGCAGTCTCGCCCGCCGGAACCGGTGGCGGTTCAGGACGCAGCTGCCAGGCGATGCCGATGGCGAACACCATCGAAGCGGCGATGCCGAACACCGCTGGCCAACGCGGGCCTGTGCGCTGCTTGCGCGGCGCCTCGGGAGAGGCAGCAACATCGGTACCCGGAGCGTCAACCGCGGCACGCGCCGCGGCCAGGATGGCGGCGTCCAGTGCGGCCGGTGGTGCCTGCTCGGCGCGACGGCCGAGCAGCCGGGCCAGCTCGCGTTCTTCCGGCGTCAGCGGTTCGTCTCGGTTCATGCGTTCAATCCCGCACGCAGCTTGTCCATCGCATAGCGCAGCCGCGATTTCACGGTTTCCCGGCCTACGCCGGTGATCTGGCCGATCTCCTCCAGGCTCAGTTCCTGATCCAGCCGCAGTTGCAGCACTTCGCGCTGCTCGGGCGGCAATTGCTCCATCGCCAGCTGGATGCGGCGACGTTGTTCGAATTCGGAAAGTTCGGCTTCCGGGGTCTGCCCGTCCTCGATCGCGGCCAGGCGCAGATCGGCGTCGGCCGGCGCTGCAGGGCGATGGCGGGCGGCGCGCCAATGGTCGTTCAGGCGGTTGTGGGCGATGCGGAACAGCCAGGTGCTGAACGCTGCTTCGGGCTGCCACCCGGCACGGGCGCTGATCACCCGCTGCCAGACGTCCTGGAAGATCTCCTCGGCCAGCGCGTTGTCGCGCAGTTGGCGCAGCAGGAAACCGAACAGTCGCTTGCGATGGCGCGCATACAGGCTTTCGAACGCGTGCAGGTCGCCGCCGGCCCAGGCCAGCATCAAGGCTTCATCGGTTGGCAGTGCGCTGGCTTCCACGGCGTACAGGGTAAGGCCTGCAGGCGATGGCGCATAGCCGGTGGCAGGGGCGGGCAGGGCGAGGGTCATGGCTCGGAAGGGGCTGCGGACGGCAGGAAAAACGTACGGGCGCACGATTCGGGGTTTACGGGCTTCCATTGCCCCCCGGGTGGCGCGCTATGCTCGTCGGCTCAGGGGAGGCGACGCATCGACGGCGCCAAGAGATTGTCATTTGTCCACGCATGCTGAACCGGCGGAAGAGCCACCACACGAGGCCGTGCTGAGCACGGCGCTGGTGCGCGCGTTGCATGCGCTTTTGCCGGAAACGGCCTTGGTCCGCGTCGGCTGGGACGACCCGCAGCTCGGGCGTGGTCAGGGCGGGTGGCCGGCCGACGGGGCGGCAGGCGCGTTCACTGCGCCGGGCATCGGCGACGGCTCCCATGGCTGGGAACATGACGGTGCACGCCTGCAGTTGTCGGTGGAAGGCGCTGTGCCTTCCGCGGCGTGGTGGGGGCTGGCCCGTCAGGCCATGGAACTGGCACTGCAGCGTGGCCGCCAGGCCGGGCAGATCAAGGCGCTGGAAGAAGCTGAACGGTTGCAGCAGGCGCTGTTCCAGATCGCCGATCTGGCCGGCGCCGATCTGGAAATGTCGGAGATGCTGCGTCACGTGCACGGCGTGCTCGGCACGCTGATGTATGCCGAGAACTGCTACATCGTTGAATACGATGATGTGCGTGACCAGATCCGCTTCCTGTACTTCGCCGACCAGGTCGACGATTTCGTCGCCGACCCGACGCAGAGCCATGACGCCGCCGAGATGCCGCGCAGCTTGACCGTCGCGCTGCTGCGCCATGGCAAGCCGCTCAGCGGACCCTCGCGCGAACTGCTGGCGCGCGTGGTCGAGCAGGAGCACGACCCGCAGCGTGGCCCCGAAAGCCTGGACTGGCTGGGTGTGCCGATGCTGCGCGATGGCCGGGTATGCGGCGCGATCGTGGTGCAGAGCTATGAGCTGGCGGCCCGTTATGGCGAGGCCGAGCGGGCGTTGCTGGGCTTTGTCGCGCAGCACGTGCAGACTGCGATGGATCGGCGCCAGGCGCAGGTCCGGCTGGAGCAACAGGTGGAGCGGCGTACGCTGGAACTGCAGCGCGCCAACCACAGCCTGCAGGATGAAGTGGCGGAGCGCCGGCGCGCCGAGCAACTGCAGACCGCGCTGTACAACATTGCCGAAATGGCGATGTCGGCCGACAGCCTGGCCCAGTTCTACGGGCAGGTGCATGGCGTGGTCGGGCGCCTGCTCGATGCGCGCAACTTCTATATCGCGCTGGTGAACGGAAGCGGCAACGGCCTGGACTTCGTCTATTCGGTGGACGAGCACAATGCCAGCCGTGCACCTCGTCCGTTCAGTCGCGGCCTGACCGAATACGTGGTGCGCAACCGGCGGCCCCTACTGGCCTCACGCGCCCAGATCGATGCGCTGCTGGCCAGTGGCGAGGTGCGTGAATCCGGCGCGCGCTCGCATTGCTGGCTGGGCGTGCCGCTGCTGCGCGATGACGAGGTGGTCGGTGCGATCGTGGTGCAGAGTTACAGCGAGAACAGTACGTTCAGCGTGCACGATCAGCGGCTGTTGACGTTCGTTGCGCAGAACATCGGAACCGGGTTGGCGCGCCAGCGCGACCAGCAACGGCTGCGTTTGGCGCATGCCGAACTGGAAAAGCGCGTGGAGGAACGCACGCGTGAGCTGGCCGAGGTCAACGAGAAGTTGCTCGGCCAGATCGGCGAGCGCCTGCGGGCCGAGCAACGCCTGACCCATCAGGCCATGCACGATGCGCTGACCGGCCTGCCCAACCGCCTGCACCTGCTCGATCGCCTGCAGGATGCGCTGGCGCTGGCCAAGCGCGAGGGCGGGCCGGTGTTCGCCGTGCTGTTCCTCGACCTGGATCGCTTCAAGCTGGTCAACGACAGCATCGGCCACGCCGCGGGTGACCGCATGCTGGTGGAGGTGGCCAAGCGCATCGTATCGATGGCCGGTGCCGATGATGTAGTGGCACGGCTGGGCGGTGATGAATTCGCGGTACTGCTGCAATGCCCGCAGGGCCTGGCACAGGCACTGGATTTCGGCCAGCGCCTGCTGCTGGCACTGCAGGAGTCGATGTGGATCGCCGGCCGCGAACTGTTCCCGTCCGGCAGCCTGGGCATCGCGCTGTGGAATCCGCGCTACCGTACCGGCGAGGAGCTGCTGCGTGATGCGGACGCGGCGATGTACCGGGCCAAGGCGCAGGGCCATGACCGCTGCGCGATCTTCGACGAGGACATGCGTGAACAGGCCATGCGCAGCCTCGACCTGGAAGCCGATCTGCGCCGCGCGATCAACAACCGTGATTTCGTTCCGTTCTTCCAGCCGATCGTGCGCCTGTCCGATGGCGAAGTGGTGGGACATGAGGCATTGCTCCGCTGGCAGCACGAGCGTCGTGGCCTGCTGTTGCCCGGCGCGTTCCTGGAGCTGGGAGAGGAAAGCGGCCTGATCGAACAGGTCGACTGGCTGATCTACGAGCAGGTCATCGCGCGCCTGGCCGAAGGTGGGCAGAGCTATGTCTCGGTGAACGTTTCGCCGCGCCATTTCCGCTCGGCCGAGTTCAGCGACCGCCTGTTCGGCCTGCTCGACGCGTGTGGCGCCGATCCGCGCCGGCTGCGGCTGGAGATTACCGAGGTCGCGCTGCTGGACGATGCGCCGCACACGCTGCGCATCCTGCAGGGCCTGCGCGAGCGTGGCATCCAGGTGCAGCTGGACGACTTTGGTACCGGCTTCTCTGCGCTGTCCTACCTGCACCGATTCCCGATCAGTACATTGAAGATCGACCAGAGTTTCATCGCCGGCCTGCACGGGCCGGAAGTGCAGAGCACGCGCGCGCTGGTCGAAGGCGTGCTGTCACTGGCCCGCACCCTGGGCATCGAAACCATTGGCGAAGGCATCGAGACCGAGGCGCAGCGGCAGACACTGCGCGAACTCGGTTGCGACTATGGCCAGGGATACCTGCTGGGCCGTCCCGCACCGTGGGCACGGACGCTGGCGTGAGCCACCGCGACGGTTCGCTTCAGCGCAGAGCCGAGCGACGTTTCTCGTCGATCCACTTCGAGGCCTGGGCCGGCTGGTAGTTCTGCATCCACACCAGCATTTCCTCGATGTCCGAGCCGTACCAGAGGTCCTGGCGCTGGTCCGGATGCAGGAAACGCTCTTCCACCATGCGGTCGATCATGCCGATCAGCGGCGCGTAGAAACCTTCCACATCGAGGAACGCGCACGGCTTGTTGCCGATGCCCAGCTGGCGCCAGGTCAGCATCTCGAAGATCTCTTCCATGGTGCCGAAGCCACCGGGCAGGGCAACGAAGCCATCGGCGAGGTCGAACATGCGCGACTTGCGCTCATGCATCGAGCCGACGATCTCCAGTTCGGTCAGGCCGCGGTGGGCCACTTCCCAGTCGGCCAGCTGGCGCGGGATCACGCCGGTCACCTCGCCGCCAGCGGCGAGCACGGCGTTGGCCACGGTGCCCATCAGGCCAACGTTGCCGCCGCCATACACCAGGCGCAGGCCATCGCGGGCGATGCGATCACCCAGGGCAATGGCGCGTTCGGTGTAGGCCGGCTTGCTGCCAGCGTTGGAACCACAGTACACACAGATCGATTTCATGGATCTTCTGTCTCTTGACCGGAAACGAAAACGCCCCGTCACCGACCGCAAGGCGGTCAGAGACGGGGTGCCCTTGGATTATGAGCCCTTCTGTAGAGCCGAGCCATGCTCGGCTGCTCTTCGTTCAGATCGCGGCAAAGGCCAGCCGAGCAAGGGCTATGCCGGTCGTCCTGGCCGGCACCCTTCGGGCCGTCGCCAGCGACGTTGGCAGCGGCTCCTGCCGCTGCCTTTGGCTCTACGCAAGCGGCGGCTTACGCCGCCGCAGCCTGCTCGCGGCGCGGGCCTTCACGCAGGGCGCGGCCGACCATGCCCACCAGCAGGTCCAGCTCCTCGCTGTCCATGCCGAAGTGCGGGGTGAAGCGCAGCGAGTTTTCGCCGCCATGGATCACGTTGATGCCGTGCTGGCGCAGCCATTCCTCGGTGGAGTTGGCGCCGTAGCACTTGAACTGCGGGGCCAGCTCGCAGGAGAACAGCAGCCCGGTGCCCTGCACCTTGGTGATCAGCCCGCCCAGCTCGTTCTTCAGCTGTTCCAGCTTGCGCACGGCCTCGGCACCACGTTCGGCGATGTTGGCGCGTACCTGTGGGGTCAGCTGGGCCAGGGTGGCGCAGGCCACGTCCAGCGCACGCGGATTGCTGGTCATGGTGTTGCCGTAGATGCCCTTGCGGTACAGCTGCGCGGCGTGCTCGGTCACCGCCAGCACCGACAGCGGGTACTGCGCGGCGTTGAGCGCCTTGGAGTAGGTCTCCATGTCCGGCGGGTCAAGCCCTTCGAAGCCCGGGTAGTCGACCACCGACAGCACGCCATGCGCACGCAGGCCGGCCTGGATCGAGTCCAGCAGCAGCAGGCTGCCGTGTGCACGCGTCAGCTCACGGGCAACGGCATAGAACGACGGCGGCACCGAACGGCCCGGGTCACCTTCGCCCATCACCGGTTCGAGGAACACCGCTTCGATGAACCACTGGTTGCGCGCGGCATCCTCGAACACCTTGCGCAGGCCGGCCTCATCGTACGGCGCCACGGTGATCACCGAGTCCTCGCCCCGGTAGCTGGCCAGGTGCTGCATGTAGCTCTTGCGGCTGGAATCCGAATAGAGGGCAGGGCGGTCGGTACGGCCATGGAAGCTGCCCTTGACCACCACGCGCTTGATCGCAGCGCCGGCGTGACGTGCACCCGGATCGGTCTGCAGCTTGGCGTTGACGTCGGCGATGCGCGCGGCCAGGCCGACGGCTTCGGAGCCGGAATTCAGGCACATGAAACGGGCGAACGGGCAGCCGCCACGGCGGTGGCCGATCTCGGCGCGCAGGGCGGTGATGAAGCGCTGCTGCGACAGGCTGGGGGTCATGATGTTGGCCATCACCTGTGGGCGCGCCATGGCTTCCAGCACGGCGTCCGGGGTGTGCCCGAAGCCGAGCATGCCGTAGCCGCCGGCGTCGTACAGCACGGCGCCCTTCAGGGTGACCACCCATGGGCCGCGCGCGGCCAGCGCCACGTAGGGGGTCACCGCGTCATCGGCATAGAAATTGACGAATCCGTCCTGCATCGCGTCGATCTGTGCCTGTTCGTCCTGCGCCAGCAGCGGCCCCAGGTCGGCCTGCACGCGCGCGAATTCCTCGGCGGCGGCGTCCACTGCGGCGATCAGCTGCGGGTGGTTGGCGGACAGGGCGGTCAGGGTGGCATCGTCCAGGCCGGTGGTGAGGCGGGTGCCGGGCTGGTTGCGCAGGGGGGCGAGGCGTTCGATGAAGCTCATTGCAGATCTCCTGAAACAATGGGTCGCACGGGCCATCAAAAGCAAAACGCGCGTCATCACGCGCGCTTGGGGCAGGCTCGTGCAGCGGACTTCCGGTTCGATGCTAGCACTTGTTTTTTTGCGCGATAACCCCGCAGAAACCTGCTGCATAGCAGCATTTTGCGCGACGTTCGCCGCGAAGTGCGCCGGCTCGCAGACGCTGGACGTACAATGCGCGCCATTGTCGACCTGTTGCCGCCCACCGCCTTGAAGAAGTCCGATTTCCATTACGACCTGCCGGCTGAACTGATCGCGCAGGCTCCCCTGGCCGAACGTTCCGCCAGCCGCCTCCTGGTGGTACCGCCGGCGCCCGGTGCCTTCACCGACCTGCAGGTGCGCGACCTGCCGTCGCTGCTGCAGCCGGGCGACCTGCTGGTGTTCAACGACACCCGGGTGATTCCGGCGCGCCTGTTCGGGCAGAAGGCCAGCGGCGGCCGCGTGGAGATCCTGATCGAGCGCCTGCTCGGCGCTCAGCAGGCGCGTGCGCAGGTCGGCGCCAGCAAGTCGCCGAAGGCCGGCAGCCGCATCGCGCTGGATGCCGGTGGCGAAGCCGAGGTGCTGGGCCGCGATGGCGAGTTCTACGTGCTGCAGTTCCATGTGCCGGAGTCGCTGGAGCAGTGGCTGCTGCATGCCGGCCGCCTGCCGTTGCCGCCCTACATCCAGCGCGAACCGGGCGTGGACGACCGCGAGCGCTACCAGACCGTGTTCGCGCGCGAAGTGGGCGCGGTGGCGGCACCGACCGCCGGCCTGCATTTCGACGAACCGCTGCTGGCGGCGCTGAAGGACAAGGGCGTGGAGTTCGGCCACGTCACCCTGCATGTGGGTGCGGGCACCTTCCAGCCGGTGCGCGCCGATGACCTGAAGGACCACGTTATGCACCGCGAGTGGCTGAACGTCGGCGCCGAACTGGTGCAGCAGGTGCGGCGCACGCGCGCCGGCGGCGGCCGGGTGATCGGCGTCGGCACCACCGTGGTGCGCGCGCTGGAAAGCGCGATGCGCGATGGCGAGCTGCTGCCGTTCGCCGGCGAGACCCAGATCTTCATCACCCCGGGCTACCGCATCCGCAGCGTCGACGCGATGGTGACCAATTTCCACCTGCCGGAAAGCACGCTGCTGATGATGATCTCGGCGTTTGCAGGCAAGGACCGCGTGTTCGAGGCCTACCGGCACGCGATCGAGCAACGCTACCGCTTCTTCAGCTACGGCGACGCAATGCTGCTGTTCCCGCAGGCGGAGTAGGGGCTGACCTCTGCTTGCTTGTGGTGGGTGCGCACCGTTGGTGCGCACTTGCAGGTGCCTGGAGACCAGGAAAGCCACGCATGGCGTGGCTCTACTGCCGTGCCGTTCAGGCCTGAATGGGCGGTCGAGCCGGTTTTGGGAGACAATGAGCAACTATTTGCCCGAATGACCGCTCCATGTCCCGACTGCAGTTCCAGCTCCAGACCCGCGATGGCCGTGCCCGCCGTGGCCGCCTGACCTTCCCGCGTGGCACGGTGGAAACGCCGGCCTTCATGCCGGTGGGGACCTATGGCTCGGTCAAGGGCATCCTGCCGGACCAGGTGCGGGCGCTGGGCGCCGAGATCATCCTCGGCAACACCTTCCACCTGTACCTGCGCCCCGGCCTGGACATCATCGCCGACCACGGCGGGCTGCACGGCTTCTGCCGCTGGGATGGCCCGATCCTGACCGACTCCGGTGGTTTCCAGGTGTTCTCGCTGGCCCATCGACGCAAGATCACCGAGCAGGGCGTGACCTTTGCCTCGCCCACCGACGGCGCCCGGGTGTTCCTCGGTCCCGAGGAGAGCATGAAGATCCAGAAGGTGCTCGATTCGGACATCGTGATGATCTTCGACGAGTGCACCCCGTACCCGGCCACCGAAGACGTTGCCCGCCGTTCCATGGAGCTGAGCCTGCGCTGGGCCCAGCGCAGCCGCAACGCGCATGACGAGCTGGGCAACGACGCGGCCTTGTTCGGCATCGTCCAGGGGGGCGTGCACACCGACCTGCGCAGCCGCTCGGCCGACGCCCTGCAGGCGATCGGCTTCGACGGCTACGCCATCGGCGGCCTGGCCGTGGGCGAGCCGGAGCACGAGCGCAACGCCATGCTCGACCACCTGGATCCGGAGCTGCCGGGCGACCGCCCGCGTTACCTGATGGGCGTGGGCCGGCCGGAGGACCTGGTCGAGGGCGTGGCACGCGGCGTGGACATGTTCGACTGCGTGATGCCGACCCGTAATGCGCGCAACGGCCACTATTTCACCTCGTTCGGCACCGTTCGCATCCGCAATTCCCAGTACGCGCGGGACATGGACCCGATCGAGCCGGGCTGCGGCTGCGTGGCCTGCACCGGCGGTTACACCCGGTCCTACCTGCGCCACCTGGACCGCTGCAACGAGATGCTGGCGCCGATGCTGGGCACCCTGCACAACCTTTTCTATTACGAAAAGCTCATGGCCGACATCCGTGCCGCGATCGAGGCGGGAACCTTCCTGGCCTTCCGCGAGTCCTTCTACGCGGCACGCGGAGCGGTGGCCCCGCCGCTGTAACCCCGGCGCCCCCCTGCCGAACGGCCCAAGGACGAACGCCCGGGGCCGTGGCATACTTCAAGGCTGACCCAGATCCGCGGTCGACACCCCCGCCCCTCAAGGGACGGGAGCGCCGCCCAACCAAAGGACCAACGATGAACCTGCTTGCTTTCCTGATTCCCGCCGCCCACGCCCAGGCCGCCGGCGGCCAACCGCAGGGCATGGGCCTGACCACGCTGCTGTTCCCGATCATCCTGATCGCCATCATGTACTTCCTGATGATCCGCCCGCAGATGAAGCGGCAGAAGGAGCACAAGGCCATGCTGGAGAAGATCAAGCGCGGCGATGAAGTGCTGACCAACGGCGGCATCGCCGGCAAGGTCACCGACATCGGCGACCACTTCATCACCGTCGAAGTGGCCGACAACGTGCGCATCCGCGTGCAGAAGGGCGCTGTCGGCAGCGTGCTGCCGACCGGCACCCTGGATTCGGCCAAGTAAGCCACTCCCTTTCCGAAGCACAACCGCGGCGCCGGGGATGGCGCCGCGCGGGACCCAAGCAATGCTCGAATTTCCACGCTGGAAGTACGTCGTCATCCTGATCGTACTGGCGCTCAGCGCGCTGTACGCGCTGCCCAACATCTACCAGAAGGACCCGGCCATCCAGATCACCGCCAACCGTGGCGGGCAGATCGACGATGCGCTGCGCGACCGTGTGCTGGCTGACCTGAAAAAGGCCGGCATCGCCACCATCGGTGCCGAAAAGGAAGGGGAAAGCCTGATCGTCCGCCTGCCGGACCTGAAGTCGCAGTCCTCTGCCAGCGACGCCCTGCGTGACACCGTCGGCGAGAAGTACACCGTGGCGCTGAACCTGGCTTCGACCGTGCCGGACTGGCTGGCCAACCTCGGCGGTCGCCCGATGGTGCTGGGCCTGGACCTGCAGGGCGGCGTGCATTTCGTGCTGCAGGTCGACCAGAAGGCTGCCCTCGACAAGCGCCTGGATGCCTATACCGAAGACGTGCGCAGCACCCTGCGTGACGCGCGTATCGCCTACCAGTCGGTGGAACGCCGCGCCGACAACAGCATCGTGGCCAACCTGAGCCCATCCGCCGGCGATGACGCCGCGCAGCGCGCCCGCGCCGCGCTGGTCAAGGCGCAGCCGACCCTCGGCTATGACGTCAGCGGCAACCGCATCACGGTCACCGTGCCGGAGACCGAGATCACGCAGATCGCCAACGGCGCCATCGAGCAGAACATCAACACCCTGCGCAACCGCGTGAACCAGCTCGGCGTGGCCGAGCCGATCATCCAGCGCCAGGGTGCCGACCGCGTGGTCGTGCAGCTGCCGGGCGTGCAGGACACCGCCGAAGCCAAGCGCATGATCGGTGCCACCGCCACCCTGGAATACCGTGCGGTGGTTGAAGGCAATGCGCAGGACGCCATCAACTCCGGCCGCATTCCGCCGGAAGCGAAGGTCTACCAGCAGCGCGACGGCCGTGGCCCGATCCTGCTGAACAAGCGCGTGATCGTCACCGGTGACCAGATGGTTGGTGCGCAGGCGGTGACCGATTCGAACAGCGGCTCGCCGGCGGTCAGCGTGACGCTGAACAACGTCGGTGGCCAGCGCATGTTCGACTTCACCAGCGCCAACGTGAACAAGCCGATGGCGGTGGTCTACACCGAGCGCGTGCCGACCGTGACCGTCGTCGACGGCCAGGAAGTGCGTGGCTTCAAGGTCAACGAGGAAGTGATCTCGGTGGCCAACATCAACGGCGTGTTCGGCAAGAACTTCCAGACCACCGGCCTGCAGAAGAAGGAAGCCGAAGACCTGGCCAAGCTGCTGAAGTCGGGTTCGCTGGCTGCGCCGATGGACTTCGTCGAGGAGCGCGTGGTCGGCCCGAGCCTCGGCGCCGAGAACGTCAAGAACGGCATGCGCGCGGTGGTGTTCGCGTTCCTGTTCACCCTGGTGTTCTTCAGCGTGTACTACCGCATGTTCGGTGTGATCACCTCGGCAGCGATGCTGTTCAACCTGCTGATCGTAGTGGCGGTGATGTCGCTGTTCGGTGCCACCATGACCCTGCCGGGCTTTGCCGGCCTGGCGTTGTCGGTCGGCCTGTCGGTGGACGCCAACGTGCTGATCAACGAGCGTATCCGTGAAGAGCTGCGAGCCGGTGTGCCGGGCAAGACGGCGATCGTGACCGGTTACGAGCGTGCCTCGGGCACCATCCTCGACGCCAACCTGACCGGCCTGATCGTCGGCGTGGCGCTGTTTGCATTCGGTACCGGTCCGCTGAAGGGCTTCGCGCTGACCATGATCATCGGTATTTTCGCCTCCATGTTCACCGCGATCACCGTGTCGCGTGCGCTGGCGACGCTGATCTACGGCCGTCGCAAGAAGCTCCAGAACGTGGCCATCTGACGGGACGACACGCACAATGAAACTGTTTCCGCTGCACATCCTCCCGAACGACACCAAGATCGACTTCATGCGCTGGCGCCATGTCGCCATGGCAGTCACCATCGTGGTGTTCCTGGCCTCGGTCGCCATCATCGGCATCAAGGGCTTCAACTACGCGCTGGACTTCACCGGCGGCACCCTGATCGAAGCCCGCTTCGACAAGGCGGTGGATGTTGAGCAGGTCCGCACCAAGCTCGAGCAGAGTGGCTTCGAAGGCGCCCAGGTGCAGAGCGTGGGTGGCAACACCGACCTGCTGATCCGCCTGGCCCCGCACGGCGAGCATGCTCCGGGTACCGGCGACGCCGCCCACGAGGACAAGGCCACGGCCGCTGCCGTGGTGAAGGCGTTGTCCACTGCCGACAATCAGGCCACCGTGCTCCGCAACGAGTTCGTGGGCCCGCAGATCGGCAAGGACCTGGCGATGAATGGCCTGTATGCCACCATCTTCATGCTGGCCGGCTTCCTGATCTACATCGCAGTGCGCTTCGAGTGGAAGTTCGCGGTCACCGCCAGCATCGTGGCGATGTTCGACCTGATCGTGACGGTCGCTTACGTGTCCCTGCTGGGCCGTGAGTTCGACCTGACCGTGCTGGCCGGCCTGCTGTCGGTGATGGGCTTTGCGATCAACGACATCATCGTGGTCTTCGACCGCGTCCGTGAGAACTTCCGCAGCCTGCGCGTGGATTCGATGGAAGTGCTGAACCGTTCGATCAACCAGACGCTGTCGCGTACGGTGATCACTGCGGTGATGTTCTTCCTGTCCGCGCTTGCCCTGTACCTGTACGGCGGCAGCTCGATGGAAGGCCTGGCCGAGACGCATATGATCGGTGCGGTGATCGTGGTGCTGTCCTCGATCCTGGTGGCAGTGCCGATGCTGACGATCGGTTTCCTGCGCGTCAGCAAGCAGGACCTGCTGCCGAAGGCGAAGGACGTTGAGGCCCTGGCCCGTCGCCCGTAACCGTTCGCGCTGCACGCAACCCACAGAGAACCCCGCGCAAGCGGGGTTTTTTGTGTTGCAGGGCTTGCAGCCCTGCACCCACGGTAGTGCCGGCCGCTGGCCGGCAACAGCAACAGCAACAGCAACAGCAACAGCAACAGCAACAGCAAGAGCGTGCCTTCCGTGGGTGGGCGGGGCGGTGTCGGAGTGCGGGGACGCCGCAAGTACGTCCGTGTAGGCTTGGCAGCCGCATCCATGCGGCTGACACCCCGCACTCCGACACCGACCCACCTTCGACGGGTTCACGCGGCTGTCGGTAGGTGTCGACCTGGGTCG
>NZ_JAOCGL010000049.1:0-29743 GCF_029842485.1 Stenotrophomonas sp. GD03777 | reverse complement strand
CCCCGGGCTACGCCTTGTCGCCGCCGCGATCCACGCATCCCCAGTTGAGGATGCGGGTGCCGGTCGGCAGCACGCGGCGGAAGAACGCCACCCGCCCCGGCTTCGGGTTCACCACCACCGGCGCCTTGGCCGCCAGCAGCAGCGGCAGGTCGGCGGTGCTGTCGGAATAGGCGATATCGATGTCGCCATAGCCGCGCTCGCGCAGCATGCGCATCTTCTCTTCGTTGTGGCAGTGACGGGTGGGACCGACGCCGCCCAGCCGCGGGCCGACCTCGGTGCCGATCACCGGCACATCCTGATGGGCCACGAAGGCCAGGATCGCGCGGGCCAGCTCCGGCGGCGCGCCGGTGGCAACCACCACGCGATCGCCTTTGGCGCGGTGCGCGGCGAACACTTCCAGCGCCTGCGGCAGCAGCTTGGCGCGCATCTGCGCCTGGTTGCGCAGCACGTAGGCGTCGATCACCTTGTTGAAGTCGCGCGCACGGTGCAGGCCGAAGCTGCCGATCCACACATAGACCGAGATGCCCGCGCGACGGGTCGGCAGCATCGCCACCATCGGCCCGGCGATCGGCGTGACCAGCAGCGCCGCCAGCATGCGCAGCGGGTTGCGCTTGATCAGCGAGGCGAACAGGTGGGTACCCGAATCGCCGTCGTAGAGGGTGTGGTCGAAGTCGAAGACCACCAGCGGCGCATCCTCGCGCGGCGTCGGATAGTGCGTTGTCATGTTGCGAAGAATAGCTGACGCAGGCCCTCGCCCGGCTCTTCCACGCGCATGAAGGCCTCGCCGACCAGGAAGGCATGGATGCCGGCGTCGCGCATCAGCGCCACGTCCTGCGGGCCGAGGATGCCGCTTTCGGTGACCAGCAGGCGGTCACGCGGCACGGCCTGCTGCATATCCAGCGTGGTCTGCAGCGACACCTCGAAGGTGCGCAGGTTGCGGTTGTTGATGCCGATCATCGGCGCCGGCACCTGCAGTGCGCGCTCCAGTTCGTCGATGTCGTGCACTTCCACCAGCACGTCCATGCCCAGCGACAGCGCCAGTTCCGACAGCGTGGCCAGCTGGGTGTCGTCCAGCGCGGCGACGATCAGCAGGATGCAGTCGGCGCCCAGCACGCGTGCCTCGTACACCTGGTAGGCGTCGATCACGAAGTCCTTGCGCAGCACCGGCAGCGTGCAGGCTTCACGGGCCTGCTGCAGGTAGGTATCGGCGCCCTGGAAGAAGTCCACGTCGGTCAGCACCGAAAGGCAGCTGGCACCACCGAACTCGTAGCTGACCGCGATGTCAGCCGGTCGGAAGTCGGGGCGGATGACGCCCTTGGACGGGCTGGCCTTCTTCACCTCGGCAATCACCGCCGGGTCGCCGTTGGCCACGGCCGCCTGCAACGCGCGCACGAAGCCACGTACCGGCGGGGCGCTGGCCACGGCGGCCTGCAGCTCCTCGAGCGGGCGCTGGGCGCGGCGCTGGGCTACTTCTTCGGCCTTGCGGGCCAGGATCGTCTGCAGGATGTCGCTCATCGTCTTCGATTCGGTGCGGGGGCGCTGAGGACGGCCATTATCGGCCATCGACGGGGTCAGGCTGAACCGCGCGCTCAGGCAACCAGCGCGCGGGTGGTCTCCACATACTGCTGCAGGCGCTGGCGGGCGCTGCCATTGGCGATGGCGGCACGGGCGCGGGCCAGGCCATCACCGATGTCGCTGGCCACGCCGGCCACGTACAGCGCGGCGCCGGCATTGAGCGCGACGATGTCCAGCGCCGGGCCGGGCTCGTTGTCCAGCACCGCGCGCAGCATCTGGATGGACTGCTCCGGGCTGTCCACGCGCAGGTTGCGGCTGGCCGACATGGCGATGCCGAAGTCCTCCGGGTGGATCTCGTACTCGCGCACCTTGCCGTCGCGCAACTCGCCCACCAGGGTGCCGGCGCCGAGCGAGATCTCATCCATGTTGTCGCGGCCCCAGACCACCATGGCGCGCTCGGTGCCCAGCTCGCGCAGCACGCGCGCCTGGATACCCACCAGATCAGGATGGAACACGCCCATCAGCACCGACGGCGCGCTGGCGGGGTTGGTCAGCGGACCAAGGATGTTGAAGATGGTGCGCACGCCCATCTCGCGGCGGACCGGCGCGACGACCTTCATCGACGGATGATGGATCGGCGCGAACATGAAGCCGATGCCGGTCTGCTCGATGGCAGCGGCCACCTGCGCTGGCTGCAGCTCGATGGCCGCGCCCAGTGCTTCCACCGCATCGGCGCTGCCGGACTTGGACGACACGCTGCGGTTGCCGTGCTTGGCCACGCGCGCACCGGCCCCAGCCGCCACGAACATCGCGCAGGTGGAGATGTTGAAGGTGTGCGAGCCATCGCCACCGGTGCCGACGATGTCGACCAGGTGGGTGCTGTCGGCCACCGGCACCGCCAGCGCGAATTCGCGCATGACCGTGGCGGCGGCGGCGATCTCGTCGATGGTTTCCTTCTTCACCCGCAGGCCGGTGAGGATGGCGGCGGTCATCATCGGCGACACGTCGCCGCGCATGATCTGCCGCATCAGGTCGACCATCTCGTCGAAGAAGATCTCGCGGTGCTCGATGGTGCGTTGCAGGGCTTCCTGGGGGGAGAAGCTCATGGGAATGCTCCTTGGATCAGGCCGCCGGGCGCTGCAGGAAATTGCGCAGCAGGGCGTGGCCGTGTTCGGTGAGGATGGATTCGGGGTGGAACTGCACGCCTTCCACCGGGAACTGGCGGTGGCGCAGGCCCATGATCTCTTCGATCGAGCCGTCCTCGTTCTCGGTCCAGGCGGTCACTTCCAGGCAGTCCGGCAGACTGTTCTTGTCCACCACCAGCGAGTGGTAGCGGGTGGCCTGGTAGCGGTCCGGCAGGCCGGCGAACACGCCCTTGCCTTCGTGGCGGATCGGCGAGGTCTTGCCGTGCATGATGTTGCCGGCGCGGATCACGGTGCCGCCGTAGACCTGGCCGATGCCCTGGTGGCCCAGGCACACGCCGAGGATCGGCGTGGTCGGGCCCAGCCGCTGGATCAGCTCCAGCGACACGCCCGCTTCGTTGGGCGTGCACGGGCCGGGCGAGATGACGATGCGCTCGGGCTTCTGCGCGACGATCTCGTCCACGCTCATTGCATCGTTGCGCACCACCTTCACTTCAGCGCCCAGCGTCTGCAGGTACTGCACGAGGTTGTAGGTGAAGCTGTCGTAGTTGTCGATCATCCACAACATGGTCAGGTTCCGTCGCTTATCAGGAAAATGGCGTACACGTTTTCGGTGTAGGTGATGGGGCCGGCTTCGATGGATTCGGGCTCAGCGGGCGCAGGGGCCGAGGCGGGCGCGTAGCTGCCGGTCACCGAGATCCTGTCGAGATCCCCGCCGTCTTCGCCCGGCTGCGGCCATTGCCCGGCCTGGATGCCGTAGGCGAAGTTCGGCGCCACGTCGGAGATGCTGTACAGGCCGCGCAGCCGGGTGCCGTAGGCCTTGGCCAGGCCCTGCGCGGACTCGCGGGTCCGGGCCGCCGCCTCACCCTTGAGTTCGCGGCGCAGCGCCACTTCACCCGAATAGGTTGGCGCCAGGCTGCTCACCTGTACGTTCTCGTCGGCCTTCAACGCACCCAGCACATCCTGCATCGCCTTCACGCTGGCGAAGCTCGCACGCAGCTGGCGCGATACGCGGGTACCGATGAAGACCTGCCGGTTCTGCTCATAGCGCGTCGCCGGGCCGATCCGCAGGTTGTCCGCACGCACGCTGCCGTCCACCGCCTTGTGCTGCTTGAACAGCGCCAGCGCGCGCGCCACGTTGTCCTGCACGCGGCGGCGCGCGGCGTCGGCGTCCATGTCGGTCTCTTCGATGTTCAACTGCAGGCCGAAGCGGTCCGGCATCACCACCCGACGCGCCTCGCCCTTCACCAGCAGGTGCGGCTGCGACGGAATGGTATTGGCCTGCGCCCACGCAGACGGGGCCATCGTGGCCAGCAGCGACGACCACAGCAATGCGCTCAGCAGCTTCATGCGGTACTCCTTGTCTTCAATGGGAACAGCGGAAGATGCCGCGGCGCAGGCCACGGCACGGGGAGCGTCACAGGCCCTTGGCGGCCTGGGCGACGGCGCGGAACAGCGCACGGCCCTTGTTCATCGTCTCGTCCCATTCCTTGTCCGGGTCCGAGTCGTAGACGATGCCGGCGCCGGCCTGCACGTACAGGCGGCCATCCTTGATGACCGCAGTGCGGATCGCGATCGCGGTATCGGCATCGCCGTGCCAGCCGATGTAGCCGATGCTGCCGGCGTAGACGTTGCGCTTGATCGGTTCCAGTTCGCGGATCACTTCCAGCGCGCGGATCTTTGGCGCGCCGCTGACCGTGCCGGCTGGGAACGTGGCGCGCAGCACGTCGGCATAGCTCAGGCCCGGCTGCAGCTGCCCGGTGACTTCGCTGACGATGTGCATGACATGGCTGTAGCGTTCGATCACGAACTGCTCGCCCACTTCCACGGTACCGGCCCTGGAGACGCGCCCGGCATCGTTGCGGCCGAGGTCGATCAGCATCAGGTGCTCGGCGCGTTCCTTGGGGTCGGCCAGCAGCTCGGCTTCCAGTGCCAGGTCCAGCTCGGGCGTGGCGCCACGCGGGCGGGTGCCGGCGATCGGGCGCACGGTGACTTCGCCATCCTGAAGGCGTACCAGGATCTCCGGCGAGGAACCGACCACCTGCAGGTCGCCGACATCGAGGAAATACATGTACGGCGAGGGATTCAACGCGCGCAGCGCGCGGTACACATCCACCGGGCGCGCCTTGAACGGCACGCTCAGGCGCTGGCTGAGCACTACCTGGAAGATGTCACCGGCGCGGATGTATTCCTTGCTGCGCTGGACCGCATCGACGAAGCCTTCGCGGGTGAAGCCGGAGACGAAATCCGATTCGTCCAGCACGTCGCTGTTGAGCGGTGCCGGATAGCCGGCGCCCGGTGCACGCAGCTTCGCCGTCAGTGCGTCCAGGCGCGCCTGCGCCTGTTCGAAGGCACCGTCGACACGCGGGTCGGCGTGCACGATCAGGTACAGCCGGCCCTTGAGATTGTCGAATACCGCCAGCTCGTTGGAGTCCAGCAGCAGGATGTCCGGCGTGCCCAGCTCATCACGGCCAGCCGGCGGGGCCAGGCGCGGCTCGATGTAGCCGATGCACTCGAAGCCAAACCAGCCGACCAGGCCGCCGGTGAAGCCCGGCAGGCCTTCCAGCTTGGGCACCGAGTGGGCGCTGCGCAGCGCCTCGACTTCGGCGAAGGGATCGGCTACCTCGCGGGTGTCCACCACCTGGCCGTCTTCGCGCACGGTCAGCGTGTGGCCGTGGAAGGCATACACGCGGCGCGCCGGCAGGCCGATGATCGAGTAACGACCAAAGCGCTCGCCGCCTTCGACGGATTCAAACAGGTAGGTATTGGGGCCGTCGGCGAGCTTCAGATAGACCGAGAGCGGCGTGTCCAGGTCGGACAGCACTTCGCGGACGACGGGAATGTGGGTGTGGCCTTCAGCGGCCTGCTGCTGAAACTGAGCGTGCGAGTTCAAGACGACTTTCCTTCCGGGACACAGCGTTATGGGGGCGGACGACGGCAACGGGCCACCATCGCCACCAACGGCGTGCGGAAGAAAGAGTATGCGGGGTCGTCAGGCTGGACACCCCTTGACTGTATCGCAGCTTGCGCGGCAGGGGAACCCTGGGAAACTGAACCACCGGACGCCCGCAGTGGCCACGGGGACTGATGACTCTACCCCTGCCCCTCCAGCAACGGGCATCCGGTCGGCAGATGCATCCGCACCCTGCCCGGCACGCACTCGACGCGAAAGTGACGGGCCTGCACCGGTTCGCCGTCCAGATTCAGGGTCAGCGCCTTGGGCGCATCGATCTGCAGCCACGACAGCCGCGCCCGTGTGGCCAGCTGTTCCAGTGCGGCCTGGGTACCGGACTTCAGCATCTGGCCGAGGGTGGCGGCGACCTCCCCTTCCAGTTCCGGAAGCACGGTCACATCCAGCAGTCCATCATCGATCAGTGCCTGCGGGCACAGCTGCTGGCCACCGCCGGCCTGCCGGCCATTGCCGATGCCGAGCGCGATGAAGTCACCTTCCCAGGCGAAGTCCGGGCCGGACAGGCGCGCGGCGATCGGCTCGATGCGGCCCAGCTTGGCGATGCCGGTGATCACGTAGGCCAGCCCACCAAGCATCTTCTTCAATCCGGCATCGGTCTCCACCGTCACCTGCGTGCCGAAGCCACCGCTGGCGAGGTTGGCGCACCACCAGGGCGTGCCATCGGCATGCACGCGCAACAGGTCGATGGACCGTGCCGGCACCTGGCCGATCAGCGCGAGGGCATCGCCGGGCTCAGTGGGAATGCCTGCCGACGTGGCGAAGTCGTTGGCGGTCCCCATCGGAATCAACGCCAGCGAAGGCAGCGCTTCCGCCGGTTCCTCACGATGGGCCAGCGTCTCGGCCACCGCGCTGAGCGTGCCATCGCCACCGGCCGCCACGATCACGTCCACGCCATGATTGATGGCCTCGGCAACGTAGCGTTCGGCGTCACCGTCTTCCCAGGTCACCCGCACCTCCAGCTGCACGCCCTGCCCGCGCCAATGGCCCACGGCGTCGCGCAGTTCATCGTTGCCAGCCGATTTGCCGTTGAGGATCAGGCGCCAGCGCGGGGTGGTCATGCGGTACTTCCAGGTCAGGGCGGCACAGGCTAGCAATGCACTGTTTGCCCGCAGTGAATGTCACGCAGGTGTCATTCAGCTGCTGGAGAATGGAAGGCCATAGCAGGGACGACGGATGGAGGCAGGATCAGCCTCCCACGCATGCAGCGAGGCCACGCCAGTGATTGGCGTGGCTTTTTTTTGCCCAGCAGTAGATCCACGCCATGCGTGGATGCACGTCATCTCACCCGTTGGCGAAATCGTGCAGCGCCTGCCCCTGCAGCCGGTACACGGTCCACTCGTCCTGCGGTTTGGCGCCGGCGGCGGTGTAGAACTCGATGGCCGGAGTGTTCCAGTCCAGCACCGACCATTCGAAACGGCCGCAGCCTTCGGCCACGGCCTGGCGTGCGATGTACTTCAGCAGCGCCTTGCCGGCGCCCGCGCCACGCTTTTCCTGGCTGACATAGAGGTCTTCCAGGTAGATGCCCTTGCGGCCCAGCCAGGTGGAGTAGTTGTAGAAATACACCGCATAGCCGATCGCTTCACCACCGGCTTCGCAGATCAGTGCACGTGCAGTGGCATCGGGTCCGAACAGGCTTTCGGCGATGCCGATCTCATCGGTCTGCACCGAATGCTCGGCCTTCTCGTAGATGGCCAGCTCGCGGATGAAATGCAGGATCAGGCCAGCATCGGCCATGGTGGCCGGGCGGATGTTCAACACGGCCACCGTACTCATGGCTCAGCCCCGTGCCGCAGCGACGTTCGCGCGCATCTGCGCGATCACGTCCTGGTAGCTGGTCCTGGCGTTGAAGATGGCCGAGCCGGCGACGAAGGTATCGGCGCCGGCGGCAGCGATCTCACCGATGTTGTCGGCCTTCACGCCACCGTCGATCTCCAGGCGGATGTCCTTGCCGCTGGCATCGATCATCTTGCGCACCACGCGCAGCTTGTCCAGCGCCGAGGGGATGAAGGCCTGGCCGCCGAAGCCCGGGTTGACCGACATCAGCAGCACCAGGTCCAGGTCATCCAGCACCCAGTCGAGGATGTCCACCGGGGTGGCCGGATTGAGCACGATGCCCGGCTTGCAGCCCAGCGAGCGGATCAGCTGGATGGTGCGGTGCACGTGCCGGCTCGCCTCCGGGTGGAAGCTGATGTAGGTGGCACCGGCCTCGGCGAAGTCCGGAATGATGCGGTCCACCGGCTCGACCATCAGGTGCACGTCGATCGGCGCGGTGACGCCGTGCTTGCGCAGGGCCTGGCAGACCATCGGGCCGATGGTCAGGTTCGGCACGTAGTGGTTGTCCATCACGTCGAAGTGGACCCAGTCCGCACCGGCAGCGAGGACGTTGTCGACTTCCTCGCCGAGGCGGGCGAAGTTGGCGGACAGGATGGAGGGGGCGATGAGGCAGTGGGACATGGCCGGGCCTTGCAACGAGGGGAAAGTGGGTCAGCGCTTGCGCAGGGACTTGATGCGGTCGTAGGCGGCATTGATCCGCCGCGACTTCTGCTCGGCCTGCTGCTGCAGCTCGGGGGCGGCGCCGCCAAGCTTGTCGGGGTGGTACTGCGAGATCAGCTTGCGGTAGGCGCGTTCGATCTCGGCATCGGTGGCTTCGGAAGTCAGCCCCAGCTCCCGGTACGGGTTCTCCTTGTTCAGGCGGAACCAGTCCGAATCAAAGGCATGGCCGATCAGCAGGCCGACCACCGCGCCGAACAGCGGATTGGGCCGGAACAGCAGGGCGCCGGCGATGAATCCGAGCAGTTTTCCGTACCAGCGCATGGCGCTCCGGGGTCGACCGACGAAATGGACGCTCATTTTACGTCACAGCGGGCCCGGAGGGCTTTACACTAGGCCGCCCGCTGGTCAGCGGGCCCGCCGGGTCCGTTGGGCAGCCGTATCGACAACGCCCCAGGAGTGCCCGTGCCAACCACGCTGTTGCAATCCGATCTCCCCGGCCTGCCCTTGCGCCATCGCGGCAAGGTGCGTGATGTGTTCGATATCCCGCGCGAGCGGCTGCCAGCCGGAACCCCGCCGGGCGACTACCTGCTGATGGTGGCCACCGATCGCCTGTCGGCGTTCGACGTGGTCCTGCCCGACCCGATCCCGGGCAAGGGCGAGATGCTCTGCCAGGTCTCCAACTTCTGGTTCGCCAAGACCGCGCACCTGATGCCCAACCACCTGACCGGCATCGACGTGGCCAGCGTGCTGCCCGAAGGCGTGGACCCGGCCCTGTACGCCAAGCGCGCGGTGGTCACCCGCAAGCTGAAGCCGGTGCCGGTGGAAGCGATCGCCCGCGGCTACCTGATCGGCAGCGGCTGGAAGGATTACCAGCGCACCGGCAAGGTCAGCGGCATCGACCTGCCCGATGGCCTGCGCCAGGCCGAACAGCTGCCCGAGCCGATCTTCACGCCCTCGACCAAGGCCGCGGTCGGCGACCATGACGAGAACATCGATTTCGACGCGATGGTGAAGCAGGTCGGTGCGGAACTGGCCGAGCGGGTGCGCGACGCCACCCTGCGCATCTACAAGTTCGCCGCCGATTACGCCCGCGAGCGCGGCATCATCCTGGCCGACACCAAGTTCGAGTTCGGTACCGACGCCGATGGCCGGCTGTACATCATGGACGAGATGCTGACGCCGGATTCCTCGCGTTACTGGCCGGCCGACGAGTACGAAGTGGGCACCAGCCCGCCGAGCTACGACAAGCAGTTCGTGCGCGATTACCTGGAGACGCTGGACTGGGGCAAGACCGCCCCGGGTCCGAACATCCCGGCCGACATCATCGAGCGCACCCGCGCCAAGTACGCTGAGGCGCTGCAGCGCCTGGCCGGGATCAGCGTCGACTGACCCGCCTGCGCCCCCGGCCGGAAAGGCGGGGGGCGCGTTCGGTAGTGCCGGCCGCTGGCCGGCAACGTCGACGAACACCTGCAGCCAGGCATGGCCTGGCTCTACTGACGGGCCCGGCGGGAGTATGCTGGCCGCATGCAGACATCCACCGAGCTTGCGCGGCCGATCGACCGCTATTTCGCCAGCTACTCCGACGACCACCGCAACGTGATCAACCAGCGCATCCACGTGGTGGCGGTGCCGGCGATCCTGTGGTCGGTGGTGGCCCTGCTGTGGTGCCTGCCGCCGCTGATCACCTGGTTCCAGTACGGCATCTGGTCGGCGTTCGCGATGTTCAGCGCCTGGTGCTTCTACAACAAGCTGTCGCGCCCCCTGGGCATCGGCATGCTCGTCCAGTTCTTCGTATTTGGCTGCCTGTGCCGCCTGCTGGAGGCCGAGATCGGCCTGCATGCGCTGCGCTGGCTGGCGGTGGGCGTGTTCGTGGCGGCCTGGATCGCGCAGTTCATCGGCCACACGTTCGAGGGTCGCAAGCCCAGCTTCCTGACCGACCTGACCTACCTGCTGATCGGCCCGGCCTGGGTGATGGCCAAGTTCTATCGCAAGCTCGACTGGCGCTACTGATCGCGGGCGGTCGACAGCGGCCGTCGTTTCCTGAACGGGCGAATTCCATCACCCACACTCCACGGCGGCCCTGCCAGCCTGCGCCGGTGACTCGCTCCCCGCTTCCCGTCCGTTGACGGCAGCCCCTGTGCGACAGGGCCTGCGGTCTCCCTGCGTGGGCGTAGGGTGTCCCCCAAGAGCAACCCGGGAGGGACCGCAGGAACGTGATGTTGCGCCGCAGAAAAAATGAATCAGCGAACGTTACATGCAATTGATCGCTGTTCGATGGGTTTCGGCGACATTTCGCAGCCTGTTATTCTCCCTGACCTGCTCGTGAATCATGGATTCCCTGCATGCTCCCCAGCCTGCCCCTGCTGCTGGCCCTGCCGTTCCTGATGGCAGCGGCTGTTGCGGCCTTCCCCCGTAGTTCGCGCTCGACTGCTGCCTGGCTGGCGGCACTGGCGCCGTTGGGCGGGCTGGCCATCCTCGGCTGGCTGACCCCGGCAGTACTCGATGGCCAGGTGGTCCGCACCCTGGTCCCCTGGCTTCCACAGATCGGGCTGGACTTCACCCTGCGCCTGGACGGGCTGGCCTGGATGTTCGCCGGGCTGGTGCTCGGCATCGGCGCCCTGGTGGTGCTGTATGCGCGCTACTACCTGAACCAGCAGGACAACGCGCACCGCTTCTACTGCTACCTGCTGCTGTTCATGGGCGCCATGCTGGGGATGGTGCTGTCGGGCAACCTGCTGTTGCTGATGATCTTCTGGGAGATGACCAGCATCAGCTCGTTCCTGCTGATCGGCTTCTGGTCGCACCGCCAGGACGCACGCGAAGGCGCGCGCATGGCGTTGGTGATCACCGGCGGCGGCGGCCTGGCCCTGCTCGGTGGCGTGCTGCTGATCGGCCGCATCGTCGGCAGCTTCGACCTGGATGTGGTGCTGGCCGCCGGCGAGCAGATCCGCGCCAGCACGCTGTACCCGTACGCCCTGTTCCTGGTGCTGGCCGGCATCTTCACCAAGAGCGCGCAGTTCCCGTTCCACTTCTGGCTGCCGCACGCGATGGCAGCGCCGACCCCGGTCTCGGCCTACCTGCACTCGGCCACCATGGTGAAGGCCGGCGTGTTCCTGCTGGCGCGGCTGCATCCGGCGCTGGCCGGCAGCGACCTGTTCTTCTATACGGTCAGCGGCATCGGCGCGCTGACCCTGCTGATCGGTGCCTGGAACGCGATCTTCCAGCACGACCTGAAAGGCCTGCTGGCGTACTCGACCATTTCCCACCTGGGCCTGATCACCCTGCTGTTCGGCCTGTCCACGCCGATGGCGGTGGTCGCCGGCGTGTTCCACATCCTCAACCACGCCACCTTCAAGGCCTCGCTGTTCATGGCCGCCGGCATCATCGATCACGAAACCGGCACCCGCGACATGCGCAAGCTGGGGGGGCTGCGCAGGCTGATGCCGTTCACCAGCGCGCTGGCGATCATCGCCTCGCTGGCGATGGCCGGGATTCCGCTGCTCAACGGCTTCCTGTCCAAGGAAATGCTGTTCGCCGAAGCGATTACGGCCGGCGGCCCGGGCATCATGCGCACGGCGGTGTCGATCGCGGCGTTGCTGGCAGGCGTGTTCGGCGTGGCGTACAGCCTGCGCTTCGTGCACGACACCTTCTTCGGCGCTGGCCCGCACGACCTGGACCGCGTGCCCCACGAGCCGCCGCGCTGGATGAAGGTGCCGGTGGAGCTGCTGGTGGTGATCTGTGTGGCGGTGGGCGTGGCACCGGCACTGACCGTCGCGCCGGTGCTGCACGCCGCTGCGGCCTCGATCCTCGGCACCGCCATGCCCGAATACAGCCTGGCGGTGTGGCACGGCTTCAACCTGCCGCTGGCGATGAGCGCGATCGGCGTGGTCGGTGGCGTGGCGCTGTACTTCGGCCTGCGCAGGCTGATCAACCTGCATGCCGTGACCAATGTCAGCACGGGCCGCAATGTGTTCCACGCCCAGCTGGACGCCGTGTCCGCGCTGGCGATGCGCCTGACCAATGGCATCGCCAATGGCAGCCTGCAGCGCATGCTGCTGGGCCTGGTGCTGGTGGCGATCGTGGTTGCCGCTGCGCCGTTCGTGGCCAACCCAGCCTCGCCGAACTGGACCGCGCCGCAGCCGATTCCGCTGCTGGGCTGGGCCCTGTGGCTGGTGATGATGGCCTGCGCGGTCGCCACCCTGCGCATCTACAAGCAGCGCCTGCTGGCGGTGCTGCTGGTCGGCGGCGTCGGCCTGATGGTGGCGCTGACCTTCGTGTTCCTGTCCGCACCCGACCTGGCCCTCACCCAGCTGCTGGTGGAGATGGTGACGCTGGTGCTGATGCTGCTGGGCATGAATTACCTGCCCGCGCAGTCCGGGCCTGAGCGGCCGCGCTGGCGCAAGCGCCGCGACGCGGTGATCGCGATCATCGCCGGTGCCGGGCTTGGCGCGCTGGCCTATTCGGCGATGACCCTGCCGCCGAACACCATGGCCGGCGAGCTGCTCGCCCGCGCGTTGCCCGAGGCCTACGGCCAGAACGTGGTCAACGTGATCCTGGTCGACTTCCGCGGCTTCGATACCTTCGGCGAGATCACCGTGTTCGGCATCGCCGCGCTGGTGGTGCATGCGCTGCTGCGGCGTACGCGGATGGCACCGGAGCAGATCATGCCCGGCCCGCCGATCAAGCTGCCGGTGCCGGCCGACCTGGCGCAGATCATGTTCCCGCTGACCCTGACCGTGTCGATTTTCCTGTTCCTGCGCGGGCACAACGCACCGGGTGGCGGCTTCATCGCCGGCCTGGTGTTGGCAGTGCCGCTGCTGATCCAGTACGTGATCCAGGGCACTGCATCGGTGGAGTCGCGCTTCGGCTTCGACTACATCCGCTGCATCGGCATGGGCCTGCTGATCGCCCTGCTCAGCGGCAGCGCCTCGATGCTGTTCGGCGTGCCGTTCCTGACCAGCGGCCATCTCGACCTGCACCTGCCGCTGATCGGCGACGTACCGCTGGCCAGCGCAATCGGCTTCGACATCGGCGTCTATCTGGTGGTGTTCGGCGGCGCCATGCTGATGCTGTCGATGATGGGCACGATCAAGCCGTCGCGAACCCGCACCGCCCGCAAGGGTGAGATCGACCTGCAACGCCGCTCGGCACGCACCGGGGAGATGCACTGATGGAACTGGCCCTGGCTACCGCGATCGGCATGCTGACCGCCATCGGCATCTACCTGCTGCTGCGTGCGCGCAGCTTCGATGTGATCCTCGGCATGACCTTCCTGTCCTACGCCACCAACCTGCTGATCTTCGCCGGCGGCCGCGTGGTGCTGGGCAAGGCGCCGGTGCTGCAGGAAGGCGTGGACAGCCACCTGGGCAACTACACCGACCCGCTGCCACAGGCGCTGGTGCTGACCGCAATCGTGATCGCCTTTGCGATGACCGCGGTGAGCATTGTGCTGGCCATGCGCAGCCGCAGCGACAACCACAGCGACCACGTGGATGCCCACGAGCCGGATGACGACCTGCAGGATGAGCGCGTGCCGCCGCGCCAGGGCGAGGACCGCGCATGAACCACCTGGTGATCCTGCCGATCCTGATTCCGCTGCTGGGTGCGGCGCTGTCGCTGTTCGTCGAACACCGCCGCTATGGCCCCAGGGTGCAGCGGGCGGTGGCCTGGACCGCGCTGTCGGCGCTGGCGCTGGCGGTCGGGCTGCTGTTTGCCGCCACGGCCAGTGGTGAAATCAACGTCTACCTGCTTGGCGACTGGCCGTCGCGGCTGGGCATCGCGCTGGTGGCCGACCGGCTGTCGGCGTGGATGCTGCTGACCACCCTGCTGCTGGCCATTCCCTGCCTGCTGCACGCCTGCTCGGGCTGGGACCGCCGCGCGCCGCACTTCCATGCGCTGTTCCAGTTCCAGCTGGTCGGTCTCAACGGTGCGTTCCTGACTGGCGACATCTTCAACCTGTTCGTGTTCTTCGAGGTGATGCTGATCGCCTCCTACGGCCTGCTGCTCAGTGGTGGCCGCGGCCTCCGCATGCGCATCGGCCTGCATTACGTGGTGTTCAACGTCACCGCCTCGACCCTGTTCCTGGTCGCGCTGGGCCTGCTGTATGCCTCGCTGGGCTCATTGAACATGGCCGAGCTGTCGCAGCGCATCGCCGAGGTACCGCCGGCACAGCTGACCCTGGTGAAGGCGACGATGGGCCTGTTGCTGCTGGTGTTCTGCGCCAAGGCCGCGTTGATGCCGCTGTACCTGTGGCTGCCAGAAGCCTATTCGCGCGCACCGGCGGCGGTGGCGGCGCTGTTCGCGATCATGACCAAGGTCGGCCTGTACTCGGTGCTGCGCATCCAGATGCTGTGGTTCGGCGACGATGCCGGCGCGATGGCCGGCTATGGCCGCGACTGGCTGTTGTGGGCCGGCGTCGCGACGCTGGTGCTGGGCGGCCTCGGCGCGCTGGCCGCGACCCGCCTGCGCGTACTGATCTCCTACCTGGTGATCGTGTCGGCAGCCACGCTGTTCATCGCCTTCTCGGTGGGCACGCCACAGGTGCTCTCGGCCGGCCTGTACTACCTGCCACACAGCAGCTTCGTCGCTGCCGCGCTGTTCCTGGTTGCCGATCTGATCCGTCGCCGTCGCGGTGGCGCCAGCGACCGCAAGGAAGTGGTCGCGCCGATGCCAGGCAAGGAGACGCCCGCTGTGTTGTTCCTGATCGGCGCGGTGTCGGTGGCCGGCCTGCCGCCGCTGTCCGGCTTCCTGGCCAAGGCTGCGCTGCTGGCCGGCATGCCGGCGCAGTACACCGGCCCGGTCTGGACCGCCGTTCTGGTCAGCAGCCTGCTGGTGATCATGGGCCTGACCCGGGGGGGCATCCGCCTGTTCTGGCGCGTGCCACCGGTCGATCCGGAAGCGCCGGTACCGCGCAAGGCGCGGCTGCGCCGGGTCGAGCTGTACGCGGCCTGCATCCTGCTGGCCTACGGCATCGGCATGACCCTGGCCGCAGCACCGCTGATGCGCTACACCGACGCCACCGCCGCGCAGCTGCTGCACCCCAGCGAGTACGTGCAGCAGCTGCGTGCGACTGCACCGGAGATCCGCCAGCCATGACCGCCCAGCGCTCCCTGTTCCGTCGCCTGATTCCGTCGCCGATGCTGAGCATCATGGTGGTGGCGTTCTGGCTGCTGATGTCCGACAGCTTCACCCTTGGCCAGATCGTGCTGGGCCTGCTGCTGGGCGTGGTGGTGCCGCTGTTCGCCGCACGCCTGGACCGCGAGTTCGCCCGCATCGGCACCCTGCGCCCGTTGCCGAAACTGCTGTGCGTGACCCTGTGGGACATCCTGATGTCCAACATCCGTGTCGCCCTGCAGGTACTGGGGCCGGAGAAGAACATCCACCCCGGTTTCATCTGGCTGCCGCTGGACATTGCCAACATCCATGGCATCGCTGCGCTGACCAGCATGATCACGCTGACCCCGGGTACGGTCTCGGCCGCGCTCAGCGACGACCGCAAGTACCTGCTGGTGCACGTGCTGCACCTGGAGGACCCGCAGGACCTGATCGATACGATCAAGCGCCGTTACGAGGCGCCGTTGATGGAGATCTTCCCATGACCGGTTTTGAAGTCATCCAGACCACCCTGGTGGTGTGCATGCACGTGGTCGGCCTGGCGATGCTGCTGGCCACCTGGCGGCTGTTGCGCGGGCCGACCGTGCCCGACCGCATCCTCGCGCTGGACACGCTGTCGGTGACCGCGATCGCTGAGCTGATGCTGTTCGGCATGTACCTCAACTCGCCGATCTACTTCGAGGCGGCGCTGATCATCGCCATGCTCGGCTTCGGCAGCACCGTGGTGCTGAGCAAGTTCGTGCTGCGCCGGGACATCGTCGAATGATCACCGCGATCCAGATCGTCCTGTCGATCCTGCTGCTGTTCGGCTGCTTCTTCATCCTGGTCGGCGCACTGGGCCTGGTGAAGCTGTCCACCTTCTTCAAGCGCCTGCACGCACCGACCAAGGCCAGCACGCTGGGCGTGGGCTGCGTGCTGGTGTGCTCGGTGTGCTACCACATCTTCCTCGGCCAGGACCCGCAGCCACGCGAGCTGCTGATCACCGTGTTCCTGTTCATCACCGCACCGATCAGCGCGCACATGATGGCCAAGGCGGCGTTGTCGCTGCTGATGGAAACCCGCCCCAGCCTGCCGGGCAACGAGCCGGCCGCCGAGGAGCAGCTGCCGCCGCCGGAACCGGTGCGGGAAGAAGAAACCACGCAGAACCGGTAGTGCCGGCCGCTGGCCGGCAGGGTGACGCCCCGTGGGTGCCGACCGTTGGTCGGCACGAAATCGACTGCATCCACGCATGGCGTGGATCTACAACGCCGGTGCGCCGACCAGCAGCAGCTCCAGCACGAACCAGCCTACGAACGCGACCAGCAGGATCCCGCCTTCGCCACGACTGATCTTCAGGTCGCCGCGCAGCATCGGGTACAGCACCAGCGCGAACGCCAACAGCGCAGGCAGTTCCAGGCGCACGAACGAGGCCGGCAAGGCCAACGGCTGCAACATCGCCATCGCGCCGATCACCAGCAGCAGGTTGACCACGCTGGAACCCAGCACGTGGCCGAGCACCATGTCGCCATGCCCGCGACGCGAGGCGGCAATGGCGGTGGCCGCCTCGGGCAGTGCGGTGCCGATCGCCACCGGCAGCAGGCCGACCAGCAACGGCGTCCAGCCCAGTGCGGCACCGAAGTCGGCGGCAGCCCCCACCACCAGGCGCGCGCCCCAGTACAGGGTCAGTGCGGCGATCAACACGCGCAGCACGTTCAACGGCAGGCTGGTGCGGCTCAGCGCGGATTCGGCGATGGCTACCTGCACCTCGGCGCTCTCGACGCGGCCGCGGCGCAGCAGCAGCACCTGCACGACGATGAAGCCCGCCACCAGCACGCCGCCTTCCCAGCGCACCAGGTGACCATCCAGGCCGAACAGGATCAGCAGCACGGCGGCCGCCAGCAGCGACCACCACAGCACCGCCTGCAGGCGCGCGCGCAGCAGCAGGGGGGCGGCGACGGCGGCCACCGCCAGGGTCAAGCCCAGATTGACGATGCTGCTGCCCACTGCATTGCCCAGTGCCAGCTCCGGTTGGCCGACCGCCAGCGCACGTGCGTTGACCGCCAGTTCCGGCAACGAGGTGGTCACGCCGAGCAGCAGCAGCCCGGCAGTGAACGGGCTGGCCCCGAAGCGCTGGGCCAGGCCAGAGACGGCCTTCACGATGGAGTCCCCGCCCAGTGCCAGCAGCAGCAGGCCGAGCAGGAACCAGGCAATGGCAATGGCGATCATCGAGCACTCCCCAGCAGTGGTGGCGCGATTCTACGCTTGGCCCGAGCGCATGGCTGGGCGATGGATCAAGGATCAGCCACAGCCTTCCGCATAGTCGACCTGCGGGGTCTGCCCGACCCGCCAGGCCCCCACCCGGCCATCGGCACCGAGCGCGAAGTCGATCACTGCCCCGCCCTCCTGCGCCGGCCGCACGCGCAGGTGCTGGGCCTTCTCGTCGTACTTGTCGGGACCGACGTCTGCGCGCTCGGGATACAGCACCTGCAGCTCGCCCAGGGTCATGCCGACCTTGCCGCCGCCCGGTGCGGTGATGGCGGCGCTGCGCACGTCGTAGCGCACCAGCTTGCGGCCTTCGATCATCAGCCGCGGGTCCTCGGCATCCTGCGGGCGAAGGAAGTAGCAGCCGTCGTTGCCGTCGTCGGCGGACAGCGGCTTGCCGGCGGCATCGGTGCCCAGCCCCTGCAGTGGCGTGCCAAAACCACTGCGGACTTCGGCGATGCCGGTGCCCAGCTTCGCACCCGCGAAGCCGTCCAGGCGGGCCGGACTGTCCTTGCGGAGGTCGTTCGCCGGGCGGGCCGCCAGATCAGGATCCGTCGACTGGGCCGGACCGGTCGCCGAGGCGGTTTCCGCCGGGGTATCGCTGCCGCTGCCGGCGGCGCCCTGCTTGTCGGGGCCGCCACTGCATGCGGCGAGCGAAAGGAGCAACAGACCAGCAATCGGGAGGTGCTTCATCGGTGCGGTTCCCTGGCACGAAGGTAGCTGCACGCTAGCGCAGCGCGCGTGCAGAGGCTGCATTGTCATCGCGGTTTCATCGCCCTCGTTCAGGCTCGGCATGCACCGACCTGGCTGTCCCTTCCATGCAACCGCGCAAGACCGAACTCGCCCGAACCGCGCTGCAGGCCCATCGCGCGCCGCTGGACATGCGCCAGCGCCGGTTGCTGATCCTGTGCGACGGCCAACGCAGCATCACCGACCTGACCGGTCTGCTCGGCCAGGATGCGCCCGCGATGGTCATCCAGCTGGTGCAGGCCGGCTACCTGAGCACCGGCACCGGTGCCGCAGCCCCGCCACCGCCGCCGGCAGCCACGGTAGAGCCGCAGCCCGCGACACCTGCCGCAGCTGCTGCCACAGCGGTCGAACGCCGCCGCTCGCTGGTGTCCGCGCGCATCTATGTGCTGGGCATCCTGGAAATGCAGCGCCACCCGCAGGCGGCGGCGCTGTTCCGCGACCTGCAGCAGGCACGCGCCGAAAGTGAAGTACTGCAGGTGCTGCACTCGGCGATGCGGATGCTGCCCGGGCTGACTTCGGAAGGCTATTGCCAGCGTGTACGCCAACGCCTGCTGGAAGCGCTGCCGTTGGAGCACTGCGACGCGTTCGCCGAGGTGGCCTGAAGAAAAAGGGGACGGAGGGGATTAAGTCGTTTCAAGCACACGTGTGCTGATTGCGGCTTAATCCCCTCCGTCCCCTTTTTCGGGTCAGCGGAAGTTGTTGCGCAGGCCGTTCCAGCACTGCTGGTAGTCGCCCTGACGGTGGCCGGCGGCCAGGGCCTGTGCGGTCGGGCGGATCACCGCGCGGGTCTCGAACATGAAGGCCATCGTGTCCTTGATCACGTCCGCCTTGGACAGATCGGCATTGGATGCCTTGTCGAAGGTCGGCGCGTCCGGGCCGTGGCCGCTCATGCAGTTGTGCAGCGATGCGCCGCCCGGCACGAAGCCTTCGGCCTTGGCATCGTAGGCACCGTGCACCAGGCCCATGAATTCGCTGGCGATGTTGCGGTGGAACCACGGCGGGCGGAACGTGTTCTGCGCCACCAGCCAGCGCGGCGGGAAGATCGCAAAATCCATGTTGCTGGTTCCCGGCGTGTCGCTGGGCGAATGCAGCACCAGGAAGATCGACGGATCCGGGTGGTCGTAGCTGATCGAGCCAATGGTGTTGAAGCGGCGCAGGTCGTAGCGGTACGGCGCGTAGTTGCCGTGCCAGGCCACCACGTCCAGCGGCGAATGGTCGATCGGCGCACGCCACAGGCGGCCCTCGAATTTGGCGATCAGCTCGAAATCGCCATCGACATCCTCGAACGCCGCGTGCGGGGTTTCGAAGTCGCGCGGATTGGCCAGGCCGTTGGAACCGATCGGGCCAAGGTCAGGCAGCTTCAGCAGCGCACCGTAGTTCTCGCAGATGTAGCCGCGGCTCGGGCCATCGGGCAGTTCAACGCGGAACCGCACGCCGCGCGGGATCACCGCGATCTGCTGCGGCTCGATCTCGATCACGCCCAGCTCGGTCAGCAGGCGCAGCGCGCCCAGCTGCGGCACGATCAGCAGCTCACCGTCGGCATCGTAGAAGTAGCGGCCGACCATGTCGCGGTTGGCAGCGTAGAGGTGGATGCCCACGCCAGCATGCGCATCGGGCGAACCGTTGCCCCCCATCGTGTACAGGCCTTCGACGAAGTCGGTCGGCAGCTCCGGCAGCGGCAGCGGACTCCAGCGCAGCTGGTTCGGCGAGGCCGGCTGTGCGCCGAAATCACATTGCAGCTGCGACTGCGCGAACGGGGTGAACTCGCCATGGGTCACCGCCGGACGGATCCGGTACAGCCAGCTGCGGCGATTGCTGCCGCGCGGCGCGGTGAAGGCGGTGCCGGTCAACTGTTCGGCGTACAGGCCGTGGGCCACCTTCTGCGGCGAGTTCTGCCCGACCGGCAGCGCGCCGGCGACGGCCTCGGTGGCGAACTCGTTGCCAAAGCCGGACTGGTAGCCGCGGGCGATGATGGCGGGGGACATGGGAACTCCAGAGATGGCCGGCCAGCGGCCGGCACTACCATTCGGACAGGCAATGTCGACCGGAAGCCGACATTGCCTGCAGACCTTACAGCACGCCGCGGCGGATCTGGTCGCGCTCGATGCTCTCGAACAGCGCGGTGAAGTTGCCTTCGCCGAAGCCCTCGTTGCCCTTGCGCTGGATGATCTCGAAGAAGATCGGGCCGATGCAGTTCTGGGTGAAGATCTGCAGCAGCTTGCGCTGGTGGGTTTCCGGGTCGGCGTCGATCAGGATCTTGTTCCTGGCCAGGCGCGGCACGTCTTCACCGTGGTTGGGCACGCGCTGGTCGATCACGTCGAAGTAGGTTTCCGGCGTATCGAGGAAGTCCACGCCCTGCGCGCGCATCGCTTCAACGGTCTCATAGATGTTCTCGGTGAAGCAGGCGATATGCTGGATGCCCTCGCCCTTGTACGCGTCCAGGTACTCGTTGATCTGGCTCTTCGGGTCGGACGATTCGTTCAGCGGGATGCGCACGATGCCGTCCGGCGCGGTCATCGCCTTGGACACCAGGCCGGTCTTCAGGCCCTTGATGTCGAAGTAGCGGATCTCGCGGAAGTTGAACAGGCGCTCGTAGTAGTCCGACCACTGCTGCATGTTGCCGAAGTACAGGTTGTGGGTCAGGTGGTCGATGAAGGTCAGGCCGAAGCCCACCGGGTGCAGGTCGGCACCGGCGATCGGCTCGTAGTCGCCGTCGTAGACGCTGCCGGCCGCGCCGTAGCGGTCGACCAGGTACAGCATGCAGTCGCCGATGCCCTTGATGACCGGCGCGCTGACCGCCTTGCTGTCCGGCTTGAAGGCGATGGCTTCGGCGCCGTTGCCCAGCGCGGCCTGGTAGACCTCCTGGCCCGGCTTCTTGAAGCGGATGGCGAAGCCGCAGGCGCACGGACCGTGCTTTTCGGCGAAGTCCGAAGCGAACGAATCGGGATCTTCATTGACCAGGAAGTTGACGTCGCCCTGGCGATAGACGGTAATCGGACGCTGCTTGTGCTTGAGCACCGCGCTGAAGCCCATCTTCCGGAAGTACTCGTGCAGCTCCTGGCCGCGGCCGGCCGGGGCGGCGAATTCGACGAACTCGAAACCGTCGATGCCCATCGGGTTCTCGAAGGTGGTGACCTGCATGCCGGGGTTGGGGTGCGAGGCGGTCGGGACTGCGGTATTCATGGCGTGGCTCCGAATCGGTACCGCATCGGTACAAACCAGGTGCGGGCAGGTAGGGACCCGGCGAGAATGCAGGGTCTGGACCTACCCCTTATAGTTACACTTGAAACCACCAGCAAGGTGCACCGCAACATGAGCCCCGATCCCGCCTCGACCCGCCTGCGTGCCTCGCACGTCCTGCTCGACCTGGAACAGTTCCTGCCGTATCGGCTGAGCGTGCTGTCAAACCGGGTCAGCGGCAACATCGCCAAGCTGTACGGCGATCGTTACGGTCTGGCGATCCCCGAGTGGCGGGTGATCACCATCCTGGCGCTGTACCCGGGCTCCTCGGCCAGCGAGGTCTCCGACCGCACGGCGATGGACAAGGTGGCGGTCAGCCGCGCCGTGGCCCGCCTGCTGGAGCGCGGCTTCATCAAGCGCGAGACGCATGGCGACGACCGCCGCCGCTCGGTACTGGCGCTGTCGGCCGCCGGTTTCGAGGTGTACGAGACCATCGCGCCGATGGTGATCGAGATCACCCGCAAGCTGATGTCGGTGCTGAGCGAGGAGGAAGAGCAGGTGCTGGAAAAGCTGATCCTGCGCCTGGCCGGCGAAGGCCTGGAGCGGATGGGCGAAGGGGTCTGAAAGAAAAAGGGGACGGAGGGGATTAAGTCGTAACGAGCACAGGTGTGCCTGAAACGACTTAATCCCCTCCGTCCCCTTTTTTCAGCTCAGGTGCTTGCGCCGTGCGTGGATCCACGGCACGGCCAGTGCTGCGATGGCGCCGCCGGCGAAGCCCAGCGAGGCGGCAACCGTGGCGGCTTCGACGGCCCCGGGCAGCGCCAGCGCCGCAGCCACCAGCAGCAGCGACGGCAGGCCGACGAAGGTGCCCAGGAAGAAATGCCAGCGCGGTGACCATGTATTGAGCTGCAGCAGGCTGACCGGTTGCCAGGCGTCGGACGCGGCATCCTCGGCGATCTTCGCCACTACCTTGCCCAGATCCACTTCCGGCAGCGCGCGCCCCGGGCGGACGGTCGCCAGCAGTTCGGCCACGGCCTCCACCGGTGGGAAGCTGGACGGCCACGCCACCGGGGCCGGCACGCCGTAAGCGGTCAGCAGCGGCACGCTCAGCCACGGCGCCACCAGCGGGCGCATGCGGCGGCGGCCATGCACGCACCAGATCTGCGGCTGTCCATGCGCGGTGACGTTGTACAGCGCCAGTTCGTTGGCGGGCGGATAACCCAGCATGGTCACCCGCGCCGCCAGACTGTCCTGGCCCATCGCACGCAGGAAGCCCGGGCGGCTGCGCCCTTCCTGCATCCACGCCAGGCCCAGCGCACCCACCAGGTACGCCTCCGCCGCGTCCTTGCTGCCCGCAGTGGCGCGCTCATCACTGGCCAGGTACCACGCCAACGACTTCGGCTCGGCGACATCCTCCAGGCCCCATCGGCTGTCATCCCCCAGCACGTGCCGCACCGGCAGGCGGGCAGGCGCAGTTTCGCCACGCTCCCCGGTCTGCAGGAACGGCAGCACGCCCTGGATGAAGGTGGACAGCTCGATCGCGCGCGCGCCATGGCCCTGCCATTCCGGCGGCAGCAGCCCGGCCAGCTGGCCCTCGGCCGCCAGCGCATCAAGCCGCGCCTTCTGCTCGACCAGATTCTGCACCGCGCCCTTCAGCACCACGTTGTCGGGCAGCGCGATCTGCGGCAGGCGGTGGCGTGGTGGTGCCAGTTCGACGGTGTCCTCGCCGGTGCCGGCGTCGTCCAACAGGGTTTCCTGCGCCGGCAGGGTCACGCCTTCGCCTGCCCCACCCTCGGCCAGGTGGCTGGCAGGTTCGGGCAATCGTTCGGCGTGGTCGCTGTGCATGGGCGTTCCGGTAGGTTGCGTCGACGGGGCGTCGACTGAAGTCCTTGCCGGTAACGGCGAGCGCGTTGCGAAGTTGAGATGCCGATTCAGGGAGTGTGACGGCGCGCGCAGTAGAGCCACGCCATGCGTGGATGCGACCCGACGTCAGTGCCGACCAACGGTCGGCACCCACCGGGGTAGGCGGCCAGCGGTCGGCCCCCACCACAGCTGCCGGCCAGCGGCCGGCACTACCCTACTCCGGTTTATCAGGTGCCCACTGCTTGAGGAACGCGCTCACCCGCGCAGGCTGGAAGGCTTCGCCCCTGCGCAGTTCGCCGGTGGCCTGCGAGACCAGCAGGCTGCCATCGGCGTCCAGTACCAGCAGGTGCGGGTAGTCGCGCTCCATCACCGGGAACTGGGCGAAGAAGGCGGTGTTGGGCTGTTCGTCGCTGGCGTTGACCTTCACCCACACGTAGTGGGCGTCGCGGAAGCGGCGCAGGTCGCCGTTGCCCTCGACCATTTCGTCCAGCGCCCGGCAGCGATCGCAGGCGGCGTTGCCGATCTCGAGCAGGATGCGCTTCTTGCCGCGCTGGGCTTCCACCTTGGCGGTGGCCAGGTCATCGGCGGGGTCGCGGGCCGGGTCGAACTGCGCGCCGAGCCCGGCGATGGCGGCAATGTCCGCCGCCACCGGGGTGTTGCCCGAGGCCACCGGTTCGCTGGGGTCAGCGACCGGCGGCTCGGTGGGCCGGGTATCCAGGGGCTGCGTGGGCTCGGCGGTGGCAGGCGGTTGCGGTTGGGAACAGGCGCCGATCAGCGCCGCACAGACCACCACCATTGCACCACCGAGCTTGCTGCGCATGCCTTCTACCCTCGCTTCATTACTTGACGCCGTGCATCAGCTTGTTGATCAGCGGGGCGATCAGGAACAGCACCACGCCGGAGCCGATCAGGGCCCAGAACCCGAAGGTATACCCCTTCAGGGCCGACTCGACCGTCATGCCGCCTTCACCACTGACCACACCAGCGAAGATGCCCGACAGGTTGTTGCCGATGCCGGTGGACAGGAACCAGCCGCCCATGCCGAAGCCGACCAGGCGCACCGGGGCCAGCTTGGTCACCATCGACAGGCCGATAGGCGACAGGCACAGCTCACCCACCGACTGGATGACGTAGACCATGAACAGGGTCCAGAACGGGATCTTGCCGTCCACCACCATCTGCGACAGGGCGAACATCAGCAGCGCGAAGGCGGCGCCGTTGAACAGCAGGCCCAGGCCGAACTTGCGCGGGATGGACGGATTGGCGCGGCCCATCGCCACCCAGATCCAGGCGATGACCGGGGCCAGGGTGATGATCGCCACCGAGTTGACCGACTGGAACCACGCGGTCGGGAAGGTCCAGCTGCCGAACTGGCGGTTGACGATGTTCTCGGCCAGGAAGGTGAACGAGCTGCCGGCCTGCTCGAAGAACATCCAGAACATCACGTTGAAGGCGAAGATGATCAGCATGGCGATCACGCGGTCGCGCTGCACCTTGCCTTCGCGGATGCCCTCGACCAGCAGCAGGATGGCCAGCGCGGTGAACATCGCGCCGAGGATCCAGGCCAGCGCGGTGGCGCCGGTGGCCAGCAGGAAGTACGCGACCGGGATGGCGACCACGGCACCGGCCAGCACCATGATGATGCGGCCGAAACCTTCCGCGCCGGCCGGCGGTGCGCCGATGCCCTTCAGGCCGGCACGACCGATGTAGAACCACACCAGCGAGATCAGCATGCCCACGCCCGAGGCGATGAACACGACCTTGTAGGACGGCATCGCATCGGTACCGAACACCTTGCGGGCCAGGTACTCGGTCAGCACCGGGGCGATCATCGCGCCGATGTTGATGCCCATGTAGAAGATGGTGAAGCCCGAATCGCGGCGCTCGTCCTTCAGGCCGTACAGCTTGCCGACCATGGTCGAGATGTTGGGCTTGAACAGACCGTTGCCGACGATGATCGTGGCCAGGCCGAGCTTGAAGATGTGCTCCTGCGGAAGCGAGATCATGAACAGGCCGGCGGCCATGATGATCGCGCCGGTCAGGATCGAGCGCTGGTAGCCCAGTACCCGGTCGGCCACGTAGCCGCCGAAGATGGCCGCGGCGTACACCAGGGCCAGGTAGGCGCCATAGATGCGGCTGGCGTCGCCTTCACCGGCAGCGCTGCCGTTGTAGAACTGGGCAACGATGTAGAGCACCAACGCCCAGCGGATGCCGTAGAACGCAAAGCGTTCCCAGAACTCGGTCATGAACAGCATCCACAACGGGCGCGGGTGGCCCAGCGTGGTCTTGAAGTCCGGCAGTGCCGGCTCTGGGGTGTTCGCAGTGGCGTTTACGCTCATGCGGATTTCCTGGTTCGGTGGATGACGAGCACGTCCGCTGTGCAGTTGGAGCAACGCGCGAGGATCACCGACTTCTGGCGTTCACGTCAAATACACGCCGTTTGAGGCAGGTGGCATCCTGCTCCCTGAACTTGCATCTGAAACGATCCAGCCGCGGGCCGGGAACCAAGCTGAATGGGGATCAGCCCAGCGCTGCCGGGGGCGCGGCCTGCAGGCTGGTGCGCACCTGGAACAGCTCGGGGAAGAAGGTCAGTTCCAGCGCCTTGGCCAGGAAGCCCACGCCGGACGAACCGCCGGTGCCACGCTTGAAGCCGATCACCCGCATCACGGTGCGCATGTGTCGGAATCGCCACAGCTGGAAAGCCGTCTCCAGGTCCACCAGGTCCTCGCACAGCGCATACTCGCGCCAGTAGCGGTCGGTGTCCTGGTAGATGCGCTCGAAGACCGGCTGCAATGCGTCGTCGGCCACGTGTGGCTGGGTCCAGTCGTGGGCCTCGTAGACCGCCGGCACGGCATGGCCGAAGCGGGCCAGGTACTTCAGGAATTCCTCGTACAGGCTGGGCGCCTCCAGCACGGTGCGCAGCTGCGCCTGCCCGGCCGGGTCATGCTCGAACACCTGCAGCATCTGCGCGTTCTTGTTGCCCAGCAGGAATTCGATGTAGCGGTACTGCAGCGACTGGAAGCCCGACGACGGGCCCAGCACGTCGCGGAAGCCCATGTACTCGGACGGGGTCAGCGTTTCCAGCACCGACCATTGCTCGGTCAGCTGGCGCAGCACCTGCTTGCTGCGCGCCAGCACCTTGCGGCACTGCCAGACTTCATCGCGCTGCAGGAAGCCGATTGCGGCACGCAGCTCATGGCCCAGCAGCTTCAGCCACAGCTCCGAGGTCTGGTGCTGGATGATGAAGAGCATCTCGTCATGGTGCGGCGGGCTGGACAGCGGCTGCTGCGCGCTGAGCAGCTGGTCCAGCCGCAGGTAGCCGCCGTAGGTCAGGCGTCCCTGCAGGTCGGTGTGGATGCCGGCTTCGAGATCGCGTTGGTTGTTGTCGACGGACATGGGCGGGACCAGATCGGGGGCGGCAAGGGTAGCGCGTTGCCGCCGCGCTGGCAGCCGCCCGGTCCATACCAGGGCGTGCGGCTGGCCGTGGAGCATCGGCCGACCACCGGCCTGCGCGTGGAACCGTCCGCGCCGTTGTACCGGCAGTCACCCAGAGGCGTATTCTGATGCTTTGCAGCAACGACTGAATACGTTGTTGTTATTGGCCCCCCACCCGCCGGCAGGGGTAAAACGGGGAATCTCCGTGTTGCGGCGCAGGAAGGCTATTCCGTACGCGTTCCTTAACATGGCGATTCATATCATTTGTAACTTCTCTGTCGAAGGTGCAGTACGCAATGACGGTTGCCGCTGAATTCAAGATCGAATACCTGCAGTACCTGGACACGGACGGCACGCTCGTCCGTGACGACCTGCCCGTGTCGCTGCGCGACCCCAAGGTCCTGGTACCGCTGTTCAAGCAGATGCTGTTCGTACGCACGTTCGACAGCAAATCCATCGCGCTGCAGCGCACCGGCAAGCTCGGCACCTATGCCGCCTGCCTGGGCCATGAAGCCGCGCACGTGGGTATCGGCGCGGCGATGCAGAAGGACGACGTGTTCGCGCCTTCGTACCGCGAGTATGGCGCGATGTTCATGCGTGGCGTGCGCCCGCACGACGTGCTGATGTACTGGGGCGGCGACGAACGCGGCAACGATTACGGCGGCAACGCGGCCAAGGACTTCCCGTTCTGCGTGCCGATTTCCACCCAGTGCCTGCATGCGGCAGGTGCCGCGCTGAAGTTCAAGCTCAACAAGGAACCGCAGATCGCCGTGGCCGTGTGCGGCGACGGTGGCAGCTCCAAGACCGACTTCTACGCGGCACTGAACTCGGCCGGCGCCTACAAGCTGCCGCTGATCCTGTGCATCGTCAACAACGGCTGGGCCATCTCGGTGCCGCGTTCGGCCCAGACCGGTGCCGAAACGCTGGCGCAGAAGGGCCTGGCGGGCGGCCTGCACTGCCTGCAGGTGGACGGCAACGACCTGATCGCGGTGCTGGCGGCAATGGAACAGGCGCGCGAACGTGCGCTGGCCGGCGACGGTGGCACCGTGCTGGAACTGATGACCTACCGCCTGTCCGACCACACCACCGCTGATGACGCGCGCCGCTACCGCGACGATGCCGAAGTGAAGGATGCCTGGCAGCGCGAGCCGATGCTGCGCCTGCGCAAGTACCTGATCAACGCCGGTGTGTGGAGCGAAGAAGAGGAAACCGCCTGGGTTGCCGAGTGCGGCACGCGCGTGGACGAGGAAGTGAACCTGTACCTCAACACGCCGGTGCAGCCGGTCGAGGCGATGTTCGACTTCCTGTATGCCGATCCGCCGCCGGACCTGCTGGCCCAGCGTGCCCAGGCGATCGCCCTGGAGAAGCGCCATGGATGAGATCAAGAACGGCGCGCCCGGCGCGCACACCAACGCCGCCGACAGCGCTGCAGTCGCGCGCGGAGATGACAGCATGACCACCACCCCGATCACCCTCATCGAAGCCATCACCCAGGCGCTGGCCTGGGAGCTGGAACACGATCCGTCGGTGCTGGTGCTGGGCGAGGACGTGGGCGTCAACGGCGGCGTGTTCCGCGCCACTGCCGGCCTGCAGCAGCGCTTCGGCTCGGACCGCATCCTCGACACCCCGCTGGACGAAACCACCATCGCCGGTCTGACCATCGGCCTGGCCGCACAAGGCATGAAGCCGGTGGCCGAAGCCCAGTTCGATGGCTTCATGTACCCGATGGTCGACCATATCGTCTGCCACGCCGCACGCCTGCGTTACCGCACGCGTGGCCGCCTGCACTGCCCGATGGTGCTGCGCGTGCCGTGGGGCGGTGGCATCCGCGCGCCGGAACACCACAGCGAAGCCAACGAGGCGATCTTCACCAATGTGCCGGGCCTGCGCGTGGTGCTGCCGTCGTCGCCGCAGCGTGCCTACGGCCTGCTGCTGGCCGCGATCCGCGAGCCGGATCCGGTGATCTACATGGAGCCCAAGCGCATCTACCGCCAGTACAAGGAAGTGGTCGTCAACGACGGCGAAGCCTTGCCGCTGGACGTCTGCTTCGTGCTGCGCGACGGCACCGACGTGACCCTGGTGACCTGGGGCGCGCAGGTGAAGGAAGCCCTGGAAGCGGCCGACAAGCTGGCCGGGGAAGGCATCAGTGCCGAAGTCATCGACGTGGCCACGCTGCGCCCGCTGGACTTCGCCACCATCGCCGAATCGGTGGCCAAGACCGGCCGCTGCGTGATCGTGCAGGAGGCCCCGAAGACCGCGGGCTTCGGCGCCGAGATCGCCGCGCGCCTGGCCGAGGAATCGATCTACGACCTGCTGGCCCCGGTCGAGCGCGTCACTGGCTACGACACCCACATTCCGCTGTTCCGCCTGGAAATGAAGTACCTGCCGAGCGTTGAGCGGATCGTGGCGGCGGCCAAGCGCGCGGTGGCGGCCGGCTGACATGCGGGCCCGCCTTCTGGGGGCTTACCGCAGCCAGTATCCCAACCCGCTCCGGTTCCACACCGGCCAGATCGTCGAAGTAGGTGTACGTGACGAGGAATGGCCGGCGTTTGCCTGGGTACGCACCAACGATGGGCGCGCTGGATGGGCGCCCATCGCCTGGTTGCAGCTGCTGGACGAGGGTCGCGCCGAAGCCCTGTGCGACTACGACGCCCGCGAGCTGGATGTGGAAAGCGGCGAGATGGTGAAGCTTCATCACGAACACGGCGGGTGGTGGTGGTCCGAGCGCGCCAATGGCGCGACGGGTTGGCTGCCGGCCCGCGAACTGGAACTGCTGGAAGAGAACTGCAAATGAGCCAGACCAAGAACTTCAACCTGCCCGACCTGGGCGAAGGCCTGCCGGACGCGACCATCGTCGAGTGGTTCGTCAAGGAAGGCGATGTGATCAAGCTGGACGAGCCGCTGGTGTCGATGGAGACCGCCAAGGCCGTGGTGGAAGTGCCCTCGCCGTTCTCCGGCAAGGTGCTGAAGCTGTCCGGCGCTGCCGGCGACATCATCCCGACCGGTTCGGTGCTGGCCAGCTTCGAACTGGACCCGAACC
>NZ_JAOCGL010000048.1:0-30195 GCF_029842485.1 Stenotrophomonas sp. GD03777 | reverse complement strand
AACGTCGTCGAGTACAACAACGGCGTGTACCAGATCCGCGACATCGAGCGCAGCTCGCCTCAGGGTCGCGGCGGCAACGTCCGCTTCCGCTTCATCATGTACAGCGTGCCGGGAGGCAACAAGCTCGACGCCAGCTTCGATGCCGACGACAACCTGGTCGAGGTCGAACTGCTGCGCCGCCAGTCCACCTATTCGTACAAGGACGGCGATGCCTTCGTGTTCCTGGATGACGAGGACTACACCCCGTACACCCTGGATGCGGACGTGATCGGCGATGACGCCGGTTACATCACCGACGGCCTGACCGGCATCTACGTGCAGGTGATCGACGAGCAGCCGGTGGCGATCCAGCTGCCGGCCTCCGTGGTGCTGGAAGTGATCGAGACGCCGCCGGAACTGAAGGGTGGCACCGCCACCAAGCGCCCGAAGCCGGCCAAGCTCAACACCGGCATCGAGATCATGGTGCCGGAGTACATCGTCAACGGCGAGCGCGTGCTGGTGAACACCGCCACCGGCGAATTCGCCGGCCGTGCCGACTAAGCACCCTGCGCCGATCGCCTGCCGATCGCTGCCTGCGGCAAGTTCGCCGCAGGCAGCAAGCAGCGCATCGCTGACAGTAGTTGTGTAGAGCCGAGCCCGTGCTCGGCTGCGGTGGGTTGGACAGGTACTGCAGCCGAGCGTGGGCTCGGCTCTACAGGTAACTTACGGCTGCTTCGCGCCGAAATTGCCGCAGCCGTGGTACTGGCGCGTACCGACGGTCAGCATCACCTTCGCCTCGAACGCCTCCCCGCTCATATCGTCCTGGCAGGTAGTGCGCTGGAAACTCAGCTTGACGTCGGTACCATCGGACGCCTTGCCGCTCCAGCCGTCGGCTCCCTTGGTTGGCTTGGCCACGTCAAAGCGGCGCTCGCCATAGTCAACTTCCACCTGCAGGCCCGGCATATTGCCATCGACGACTGCAAGCCATCCGGGTTCATTGCCGGTGGCACGGAACGCGGCATTGCCGGCGCTGCCATCGCCTTCGCCAGCTTCCACCGCATGGCACTCGCGATCCGGCTCGCCCTTCAGGCTCAGCAGGCCATCATCGCTGCCCTTGGTCCAGAAGCTGTTGCCAAGGCCATCGCTGTACTTGGCGCCGGATGCCGCGCGCTCGGAGGTCATGGCGAAGCTACGCTCGCCGATCACCAGCGTGGCAGCATCCTCGCCATTGAAGGTCGCGCGCACGCTCAGATCACCACACTGGTAGGCGGTCTCGCTGCCACCTTCCGTGTTGGCGCTCGGCTTCGGCGTGGCAGGCGAGGGGTCATTGCTGCCCGCCGCGGGTGCCTGGGCCGGCTGGCACGCGGCCAGGACCAACCCCAGGGAGGCTGCCAACAGACTGGGAACTACACGCATGGCTCGACTCCTTGTCGACACTACAGGAATGCTCGACCCTACCACCTCGCGGTGAGCGGGGCCTGAAAACAGCCTGACCGCACTCATGCGGCCAGCACCGCCATCGACAGCAGCTGCGCGCCACTGCCGCCGGAACTGCAGGTCCAGACCCGCAACAGGCGCAGCTTCAGTTCACGCTCCCGGCCCTGCCGCCACACCGACATCCGCACGTCGCTGGACAGCAACGCCAGACGGCCACACAGCAGCGTTTCCACCGCGTGCAGCTGCAGGCTTCGTACCTGCAGGTCACCGGCCAACCAATCACGCAGCCACGGCAGATCGAGCATGCGGCCACCGTGGCCGTCCATCAGGAACAGGGCCGGCGATACCAGCGCGTTCAACGCATCGTGATTGTTATCCAGCAGCGCTGCGCACAGGCGCTGCTCCAGCGCCATCAACTGCTGCTCATGCAGATCTTCAACGATGTTCCGTTCCATCCACGGTTCCTCCCGGCATCGGCCGGCGCCTGCGCAGGCGCTGCGCGATCCACTGCCGCGCGCCCTGCACCACTACATAGAAGACCGGCACGAAGAACACCGCCAGCACGGTCGCACTGACCATGCCGCCGAACACGCCGGTTCCAATTGCCTGCTGGGTTTCCTTCGACGCGCCCTGTGCCAGCATCAGTGGCACCACGCCCAGCGCGAACGCCAGCGAGGTCATCACGATCGGACGCAGGCGCAGCCGCGCCGCCTCCAGCGCTGCTTCAACCAGGCCGCGCCCCTGCTGCTGCAGCTGCCGCGCGAATTCGACGATGAGGATCGCGTTCTTCGCCGACAGCCCGATCACGGTGATCATGCCGACCTTGAAGAACACGTCGTTGGGCATGCCGCGCAACAGCACCGCGGCGACCGCGCCAAGCAGGCCCAGGGGCACCACCAGCAGCACCGCCAACGGAATCGACCAGCTCTCGTACAGCGCGGCAAGCACCAGGAAGACCACCAGCATCGACAACAGCAGCAGCCACGGCGCCTGCGCCCCCGACTCACGCTCCTGCAGCGACTGGCTGGTCCATTGCAGGGCGAAGCCGGACGGCAGCTTTTCGGCCAACCGCTCCATCTCCGCCATGGCCTGGCCGGTCGACACGCCAGAGGCCGGGGCGCCGGACAGGTTCAGCGCCGGGAAACCAAGATAGCGTTGCAGCTGCAACGGCGCCTCGGTCCAGTGCGGGGTGACCAGCTCGGACAACGCCACCATGCCGCCCTCGCTGTTGCGCACGTACAGCTTCAGCACGTCTTCCAGCTCCATCCGGTGCGGCGCATCGGCCTGCAGGATCACCTGCTGCAGCCGTCCCTTGTTCGGGAAGTCGTTGACGTACTGCGAGCCCATGGCCGCCGACAGCGTGCTGCTGATGTGCTCGAAGCCCACGCCCATCGCCTCGGCCTTGGCGCGGTCGATCTCCAGCCGCACGCTGGTGCCGGCTGGCAGGCCATCGGCATGCACCTCCGACAGCAGCGGGCTGGCTTCGGCCAGCTTCAGCAGCTGCTGCAGGGCTGCGCGCAGTTCGGCCTGGCCCTGCCCGGTACGCGCCTGCAGGGCCAGCGAGAAGCCGGAGGAACGACCCAGGCTGTCGATGGCCGGCGGCATCACGCTCATCACCTCACCCTCGGCAACCGTGGCCATCGCCTGCTGTGCGGCCTCCACCTCACCGGCCGCGGTTGCGCCTGCGCGCTCACCCCAGTCCTTCAGCATGGTGTAGGTCAGCGCCGCACTCGGGCCGGAACCGGAAAAGCTGTAGCCGAGGATCGACTGGTTGGAGCCGATGCCTGGACGCGAGGCCACGTGCCGTTCGTAGGCTTCGACAACGGCCAGCGTACGCTCGGCCGTCGCCTCGGCCGGCAGCTGGATCGAGGTCATGAAATAGCCCTGGTCTTCTTCCGGCAGGAATGCACCCGGCAGCCAGTGCAGGCCCAGCAGCAACGCCGCCACCAGCGCGGCGAACACGCCCATCACCCGCCCGCTCCGCTGCAGCACCGACGCCACACCACGCTGGTAACGCCCGGTCATCCGCTCGAAGCCCCGGTTGAAAGCGCCGAACAGCCCGCCGCGACCGTAATGGCCGTGGGTGGCCTGGCGCAGCAGGGTCGCGCACAGCGCCGGCGTCAGACTCAGGGCCAGCAGCGCAGAGAACAGGATCGACACCGCCATCGCCACGGTGAACTGGCGGTAGATCGCGCCCACCGAACCGCTGGCCAGCGCCATCGGGATGAACACCGCAGTCAGCACCAGGGTAATGCCGATCACTGCGCCGGTCAGTTCACGCATCGCCTTGATGGTGGCCTCGCGCGGCGGCAGGCCCTCCTCGGCCATGATCCGTTCCACGCCCTCGACCACCACGATCGCGTCGTCGACGATGATGCCGATGGCCAGCACCATGCCGAACATGGTCAGTACGTTGATCGAGAAGCCCAGCGCCAGCATCACCGCGAACGTACCCAGCAGCGCGATCGGTGCGACCAACGCCGGGATCAGCGTGTAACGCCAGTTCTGCAGGAACAGGTACATCACCGCGAACACCAGCAGCATCGCCTCCAGCAGGGTCTGCACCACCTTCTGGATCGAGATCTTCACGAACGGCGCGGTGTCGAACGGGATGCTCGCTTCCACCCCGCGCGGCAGCAGGGGCGCCAGCTCAGCAATGCGCTCACGCACCGCCGCAGCGGTACGCACCGCGTTCGCGCCCGGGCGCAGCTGCACGCCGGCGGCGGTGGCTGGATGGCCGTCCTCGCGGGTGCCCCAGGCATAGCTCTGCGCGCCCAGCTCGACGCGGGCGACATCACCCAGCACCACCCGTGAACCGTCGGCGCCGGCACGCAGTACGATCGCCGCGAACTGTTCGGGCGTGGACAACTGGCCGTCGGCACTGAGCGGCACGGTGATGCGCTGGCCTGGAACACCCGGCGAATCACCAATGCGTCCTGGCGAAATCTCCAGATTCTGCTGCTCGATCGCGGTTGCCACATCGCCCATGGTCAGGCCGTAGCCGGTCAACCGGGTCGGGTCCAGCCACACGCGCATCGCCTGCTCGGCACCGAACAACTGCACGCGGCCGACGCCATCGATACGGCGCAGCTCTTCGATGATGTTGCGCGCCATGAAATCGCCCAGCGCCGCCTCGCTGACGCTGGCATCGGGCGAACGCAGGCCGACCAGCATCAGGAAGCCGGAATCAGCGGCCTCCACGAACAGCCCGTTCTGGCGCACGCTGCGCGGCAGCCGCGGTTCGATCGCCTTGATCCGGTTCTGCACGTCCACCTGCGCCAGCTCCGGATTGGTGCCGGGCTTGAAGGTGGCAGTGATCGACGCTTCGCCGGACGCGTCCACCGACGACTCGAAGTACAGCAGGTGCTTGACGCTGGACAGCTCGCGCTCGATCAGGCCAACCACGGCATCATTCAGCGTCTGCGGGCTGGCACCCGGGTAGCTGGCATAGATGCTGACGCTGGGCGGGGCGACTGCTGGATAGCGCTCCACCGCCAGCCGCGGGATCGCCAGCACGCCGGCCAGGATGATGAAGATCGCCAGCACCCAGGCGAACACCGGGCGATCGATGAAGAAACGTGCCATGTTGGATTTCCCTGGAGGGACCGGCCCCGGAAAGGCTCAGCCCTTGCTGCCGGCCTGCACTGCACCGGCGCTGGCGACCGGCATCTGCCAGTCGCGCGCATCGACCACCACGCCTTCCTGCAGGCGCTCCTGGCCCTCGACCACCACCTTCTCGCCGGCCTTCAGGCCCGTGCGCACCAGCCACTGGCGATCGACACTGCCGTCCACTTCCAGCGTGCGGATCACCGCCTTGCCGTCGGCGCCGATCACCCAGGCATAGGCCTGGCCACCGGCGCTGCGCAGCACCGCCTGCTGTGGCACGGTCAATGCACTGGCCGGCGCGCCACGTGGCACCCTCGCGCGCACGTACATGCCGGGCAGCAGCTGTCGCTGCGGGTTGTCGACCAGGATGCGCAGGATGACATCACCGGTTCGCGCATCGACATTGATGCCGGAGAACAGCAGTTGGCCGCGTTCGGGCAGTGGCTTGCCGCTGGCACCGATGATCGTCACCGGCAGCTCGCCGCCACCGGCGGCACTGCGCTGCAGAGACTCCAGCTGCGCCGCCGGTTGGCGCACATCGACGTAGACCTGGTCGATCTGCTGCACCACTGCCATCGGCTCGGCATCGGCCACGCCCACCAGTGCGCCTTCGGTCACCAGCGCCTGGTCGATGCGGCCGGCAATCGGCGCGCTGACCGTGGCATAGCGCAGGTCAAGCTGGCGACGGGCCAGGATCGCGCGCGCTTCGTTCACCGCCGCACGGGCCTGTTCGTACTCGGCACTGGCATCGTCGCGATGCTGTTGGCTGACCGCCTGTGCGGCGGCCAGCGCATGCAGGCGCTGCGACTGCACGCGGCTGCGGCCCAGCGCCGCTTCGCTGCGCTGAAGGGCTGCCAGTGCCGAATCAACATCTGCACGGAACGCCGCCGGATCGATCTGGAACAGGGCCTGGCCGGCGCTCACTTCTGCGCCTTGGTCGAACAGGCGGCGCTGCACGATGCCGCCCACCTGGGCACGGATCTGTGCGGTGCGCACGGCAGCCACGCGGCCGGGCAGTTCGTCATCGCGCTGTACCACCTGCGGGCCGACGGTGACCACGCTGACACGCGGTGCGGCCTCGGGAGTGGCTTCGGGGGTTGAGCAGGCCGTCATGGCCAGGGCGAGGGCCGCGATCAACGCGACCGGAGTCCTGAAGGTTCTCATTGCTGTGCACAATGCCGCGCAGGCGGCGGATAGGTTCTGAAGCGCGCAGTGTGCGTGGCAATGATGGGGTTTCGATGGAGGAACTGTGGAGATACGATGGAGGCAAGCACCTTACGGCCCCGCCCCTGCATGCATGCCTCCCCCGCCCTCGCCGCCCTGGTCCTGATCGTCGAGGATGAGGCCGAGATCGCCGATATTCTCAGCGCCTACCTGGAACGCGAAGGACTGCGCACGCTGCGCGCGGCCGATGGCCATAGCGCACTGGACCTGCATCGCAGCGCCCGCCCCGACCTGGTCCTGCTCGATGTACAGCTGCCACGCCTGGATGGCTGGAGCGTGCTGACCCAGCTGCGCCAGCGTGGTGAGACGCCGGTGATCATGCTGACCGCGCTGGACCAGGACCTGGACAAGCTGACCGCGCTGCGCATGGGTGCCGACGACTACGTGGTCAAGCCGTTCAACCCGGCCGAGGTGGCGGCGCGCGTGCGCGCGGTGCTGCGGCGTACGCTGCGCGCCTCGCGCGTGGACGCGCCCACTGCGCTGCGCGTCGGCCCGCTGCTGATCGACTCGGCCACCCACGCCGTGCACGTGGAGGGCGAAGGCTACAGTCACGAAGTGCTGCTCACGCTCACCGAGTTCAAGCTGCTGCACTGCATGGCGCTGGCACCGACCCGCATCTTCAGCCGCAGCGAGCTGATGCACGAATGCCTGCCGGAAAGCGAAGCGCTGGAGCGCACTGTCGACAGCCACGTCAGCAAGCTGCGCCGCAAGCTGGACGAAGTGGGCATGGTCAATGTTCCGGCCAGTGTGCGCGGTGTCGGCTACCGGCTGATGGCCGACCGCTGATGGCCCGCCTGCGCCGCTCCGGGCTCAGCCGCCACATCATCGTCTCGATGTCGCTGATGGTGATCGGCGTCATCGTGATGATGATCCTGTCGTCGTGGCTGCTGTACGCGGTGCTGGTCGAGTTCTTCCCCGGCAGTACCGAAGAGCCGGAAAGCTGGTTGCCGACCGGGCCGGAGCTTGCATGGATGGTGGGCGTGATCCTGACCGGCCTGGCGCTGGCCATCGCCGCCTCGTTCCGCCTCGCCCACCGCATCCTGTCGCCGTTGAATTCGCTGGTGGACAGCGTGCGTGCCCTCGCCAGCGGTGACCTCGGGGCGCGCGCCAGCGTCGAGGAGAATTCGCCGGGCGAAGTGGCGACCCTGGTTGAAGACTTCAATGCGATGGCGCGCCGCCTGCAGCACATGGAGAGCGAGCGCGCGATGTGGCATGCGGCCATCGCACATGAGCTGCGTACTCCGGTGACGATCCTGCGCGGCCGCCTGCAGGGACTGGCCGAGGGCGTGTTCCATCCGGACGAGTCGCAGTTCCGCAGCCTGCTCGCCCAGGTCGAAGGGCTGTCCCGCCTGATTGAAGATCTGCGCGTACTGAGCCTGTCCGACAACGCACGGCTGGACGTGCGTCGCGCACGCACCGACGTGGTGGCCGAGGTGCATTCGGTGATGACGCTGGTCGACCCGCAGTTCCGCGCTGCGGGCTTCGTGCTGGAGCTGGAAACCAGCCGCGAGGAACACAACGCGCACTGTGATCCCACGCGCCTGCGCCAGGCGCTGCTGGCGCTGCTGGAGAACGCGCGTCGCTATGCCAGCCCAGGCAAGGTGCGCATCGCCGTGCATGACACGCCGGGCCATGTGCAGGTGGCCATCGAGGATGAAGGCCCGGGGATCGATCCCGGACTGCATGCCGACATCTTCACTCCGTTCATGCGCGCCGACGGCTCACGTTCGCGCCAGGGCGGTGGCAGCGGGCTTGGCCTGGCGGTGGTCAAGGCCATCGCCGATGCACATGGTGGCCGTGCCTGCTGCACGCCCGGCAGCTGCGGCGGCAGCCGTTTCGTCATCGAACTGCCGCGCCAGTAGCCGGACCAGCGGCCTGCGTGCGCAGGTGTGCTCCCAGCGCGGCCAGATTGGCGTCGATCGCATCCATTTCCTCACGCTGCTGCGCCGGCAACTGCTGGCGAAGCTGCACACGCAATGCCTGCCATGCCGGTACCGCCTGCGCACTGGCAGTGGCCACGGCCGCAGACAGCAGTACCTGCTCGTCGCCCAGCGGCAACCCATAGCCGCCGTCCTGCAGCAGCGTCCCCGGGCGCAACCACTGCCCACTCTGCGCCAGCAGGCCGCGCAGGCTGCGGGTTTCCGCGCTGTCCGCAGCAGCCAGCAGCTGCCGCTTGAGCACATCGCGTGCCCGCAGCTCGGCACGCCGCTGTGCGGCCTGTTCCAGCAACAGCAGGCCGGCACTGGCGCGCAGGTCGCCCTTCAGCAGCCACGGTGCCCGTTGTTCCGCCGGCAGCTTCAACCAGCCGCGCACATCGCGGGCGGGCAGGCTCAGCTGGGTCGCCGCCACTGTGAACAACTGCTGGTAGTGGTCGCGCGCGGAAGCGAAGTAATACCCCTGTGCCTGCGCGGCGTTGCGGTCCGTGAGTACCCGCTCGTCGAGCATGCCCAGCCGCGCCAGCCGGCGCTTGAGACCACGCGGACTCAGCTGGGCCAGCCCGGCCTCGCCCAGCCGCGGCACTCCGGCCTGCAGCAGCTTGGCGGTCTCCACCGCACAGTTGTTGCTGACGAAGTAATAGCGCCCGTCATAGCTCCAGTGCACCTGGGCGGTGCGCTCGAGCAGGCTGGCGATCTCATCGCGCTGCAGCCGCAATGGCAGCGACTGCAGGCCGCGCAGTTCGACCTTGGTGTACTCGTCCACCACCTGCTGCAGCGGCAGCACGAACAGCCGCGACGGGTAGCCGCCGGTCAAGCCGCGCCAGTTGGATATCTGTACGTCGCCCACGAACGCGCGGAAGGACAGCACGCGATGGTATTCAAGATCCAGCCGGCAGTCCGGTCCCGGCGCGCGCCCGGGCCTGCAGATCACCAATCGCAGCATGCTGTGGCCCCAGCGGCTCATCGGCTGCGCGCTGCCTTCGGCGAACAGGTAATCCACGGCGTAGACACGCGCGGGGTCGAGCTGCAGCAGCGATGCCGCCCCCTCTTCCGATTCGGCCTGCAGCAAGGGCAACGCGGTCGCGCAGTGCGACTGCGGCAGCGATGGCGGGGTTCCGAAATGGGCCTGGTACCACCGCGCCAGTGCCGGGCGCCGGCAGGCGAACTCGCTGTCGAGCACGAAATGCTCGGCGTTCACTGCCAGGTACTCGGCCGGGTCCTTCAGTTCATACGCATCGGGGCTGCGGTCACGGAAGTCGTTGTCGCCACGGCCGAGATGCCAGGGCTTGCGCTGCCAACCCGCGAGGTCACGCCATCGCATGCTCTGCGACCAGTTCGCACCGCCACGGTCGGCGACGTGCGTCAGTTCGTGTACCAGCGCGCTGCGGCGTGCGCGCCGGGCGCCCGGCGCACTGTCGCCCAGCAGACTCCGGCGCAACGCGATACGGCCAGCGAAGGTGCGGCCATGCACATCGGCCGGCAGGTCATCCGTCCAGCGCACCCGTACCTGCGCCGGCAACGCAGCCAGCAGGCCGTCCGGCAATAGTGACTGCACGTCGGCCAGGGTCTGGCTGGCGAGCCGCTGCTGCGCCGGATCGAGACCGGACGGATCAAGCTGCAGGCGATCAGCTGCAGACGCGACGTGGGCGGTCAGCAGTAGAGCCACGCCAAGCGTGGCGGCGTTCCGTGCAGATGTCATGGAATTGCCGGCCAGCGGCCGGCACTACCCGAAGGCCGGATCAACGCGCCAGCAGTGTGCGGGCCAGTTCCAGGTCGCTCTGCTGCTGCGCGGCGGCGCTCTGCTCACGCAGGTGGGCCAGTGCGGCCTGCAGGCGGGCGCCACGGATCTGGCCGTCGCTGGCAACGAACGCAGCGGCATCGTCGCGCGCGGCCAGCACCACCTTGTCGTCACCCGAGCTGCTGCCCGAGGAGCCGGAGGAAGCACCGGTGGCAGAACCGGCCGAGGTGCCGGCGAAGCTGGAAGCAAAGCCGGCCAGCGGCAGGGACAGCAGGGCGAGCAGCAGAAGCGGACGGGTCATCGGTTCGAAGCCGGTTGTGAGGATGGGTGGAGCGTAACGGGTGCGTGAAGGATTTGCCCGGCTCAGGCGTCAAACAGCTTGCCGGGATTCAGCCGCGCTTGGGGATCGAACGCGCGTTTGACCGCCTTCATCAGCGCGATTTCGGCCGGGCCGCGGGTGCTGTCCAGGTAGCCCTTCTTGACCAGGCCGATGCCATGCTCGGCCGAGATGCTGCCATCGAAACGCGCCAGCACCTGCGCCAGCAGCTTGGTGACGTGCTCGCACTGCGCCACGAAATCGGCGTCACTGGTGTCGTCGGGCTTGAGCACGTTGATATGCAGGTTGCCGTCGCCGATGTGGCCGAACCAGACCACGTCGAAGTGCGGGTAGGCTTGCCCGATCAGCGCCTGGGTCTCGGCCAGGAACGCCGGCATCGCCGAGATCCGTACCGAGACGTCGTTCTTGTAGGGTTTGTAGCGCGCCAGCGATTCGGTGATGCCTTCGCGCAGGCGCCACAGCTGGGCGGCCTGGGCGTCGCTGGCACTGATCACCCCGTCGCTGACCCAGCCGTTGCCCATGCAGTCCTCGAAGGCCGCCATCGCCGCCGCTTCCTGCGCTTCGTCGTTGGCGGCGAACTCGGTGACCACGTAGTACGGGTGCACCTCGTCGAACGGCGCCTGCGCACCGTGCGCCAGCACATGCTCCAGCGCGCGGTCGGTCAAGAACTCGAAGGCCTGCAGCTGCAGGCGCGCGCGGAACGCGGCGAACACCTGCATCAGCACTTCGAAGCTGGGTACTGCCAGCAGCATCACGTTGCTGGCCGGCGGCGGGTCGGTCAGCTTCACGGTGGCTTCGACGATCACGCCCAGCGTGCCCTCCGAACCGATCAACAGCTGGCGGAAGTCATAGCCGCTGGAGTTCTTGATCAGGCCCTTGTTGAGCTCGAGCAGTTCGCCACTGGCGGTGACCACCTTCAGCCCGGCGATCCACTCGCGGGTGTTGCCGTAGCGGATCACGCGGATGCCGCCGGCATTGGTGGCAATGTTGCCGCCGATCGTGCACGAGCCGCGCGCGGCGAAATCCACCGGGTAGATCAGGCCGTGGTCCAGCGCGGCGTTGTGCACGGCCTCCAGCGGCATGCCGGCCTGCACCACCAGGGTGCGATCGACCGCGTCGTAGTCCAGCGCCCTGTTCATCCTCTCCAGGCTGAGCACCAGCTCGCCGTTGGCCGCCACCGCGCCACCCGAGAGGCCGGTGCGGCCGCCCGACGGCACCACCGCCACGCCCTCGGCGGCACTCCAGCGCATCACCGCCTGTACCTCCTCGACCGTGGCCGGCAGTGCGATCGCCAGCGGCGCCGGCGTCCAGCGCCGGGTCCAGTCGCGCCCGTAATGCTCCAGGTCGGCCGGGTCGGTCTTCAGCTTCAGGCCGGGACAGGCCTGCTGCAGCGAGGCAATGCGGGAATCGGTCATGACGGTCCAGCGCGGGGCGTGAAGAACGGGCAAGCGTGCCAGCGGCACGCGCCAGCGTCCAGCCCTGCAGACAGGCAGATAGCTACGGATGCAACCAATTGCGCACTGCACCATGAGCGCCGTGATCTGGCATAGTGGTTGGCCCCTGTCCCACTGGCCGTGTTGCCCCATGTCGCCGAAGAAGACCTCGTTCCCGAAGCAGGATATCCGCGTGCTGTTGCTGGAGGGGGTCAGCCAGACCGCCGTGGAGGTGTTCAGCGCCGCCGGCTACAGCCAGATCGAGGCACACACCAAGGCGCTGCCCGAGGACGAATTGAAGGCGCGCATCGCCGAGGCACATATTGTCGGCATCCGTTCGCGCACCCAGCTCAGCGCCGAGGTGCTGGCCGAGGCGAAGCGCCTGATCGCAGTGGGCTGCTTCTGCATCGGCACCAACCAGGTCGACCTGGATGCGGCCGAACTGGCCGGCATTCCGGTGTTCAATGCGCCCTATTCCAATACCCGCAGCGTGGCCGAGCTGGTGATCGCCGAGGCGATCATGCTGACCCGCGGCATCCCGCAGAAGAACGCCGAATGCCATCGCGGCGGCTGGTCGAAGTCGGCCAGCGGCAGCCATGAAGTGCGTGGCAAGACGCTGGGCATCATCGGTTATGGCCACATCGGCACCCAGGTCGGCGTGCTGGCCGAATCGCTGGGCATGCAGGTGATCTTCCACGACGTGGAAACCAAGCTGGCGCTGGGCAATGCGCGTGCCGCGGCCAGCCTGGACGACCTGCTGGCGCGCGCCGACATCGTCACCCTGCACGTGCCGGAGACGCCGGCCACGCAGTGGATGATCGGCAGCACCGAGCTGGCGAAGATGCGCAAGGGTGCGCACCTGATCAACGCCGCGCGCGGCACCGTGGTCGACATCGATGCGCTGGATGCTGCGCTGGCCTGCGGCCACGTCGGCGGTGCCGCGCTGGACGTGTTCCCGGTCGAACCGAAGGGCAACGGCGATATCTTCGAGTCGCCGCTGACCCGCCACGACAACGTGATCCTGACCCCGCACGTCGGCGGCAGCACGCTGGAAGCGCAGGACAACATCGGCGTGGAAGTGGCAGCCAAGCTGGTGCGCTACAGCGACAACGGCAGCACCCTGTCGGCGGTCAACTTCCCGGAAGTGACCCTGCCCGAACACGAAGACAGCCTGCGCCTGCTGCACATCCACCAGAACGTGCCGGGCGTACTGTCCAAGGTCAACGAGATCTTCTCGCGCCACAACGTCAACATCGACGGCCAGTTCCTGCGTACCGACCCGAAGGTGGGCTACGTGGTGATCGACATCACCGCCAGCGAGGCACAGGCCGCCGCCGTGCGCGACGAGCTGGCCGCGATTCCGGGCACGCTGCGGACGCGCATTCTGTATTGAGCAAGGCGTCGCCGGGCATACCCCGGCGGAGTGCTTCCGGCATCGCGCCATCCACGCATGGCGTGGATCTACTGGCGTTTCGCGCGATCCCGCAGTAGATCCACGCCATGCGTGGATGGAACACCTCAGAACCTTACGGCGTGGAGGTTCTTGTAAAAGTCCCAATGGATCAGAACCCTGTCTTCCATCGACAGGAACAGCGTATCGACGAAATCCAGCTCCTCGGAATGAACCAGCCAGTCCTGCAGGCGGCTGCCCAGCGAAGGTACCGCCCCATCCACCTGGACAACCGTCAACGCAGCCTCGCTTGGCAAGCCAACAGCATCTGCAATGTCGCTCAACTCCTGCGCCAGCCGCTCCCGCCCCACCCCGGGGACCTCCAGGCGTGATGGCACGCGCTCCCAGTCGATGGATGTGATGACTGGCAATGCAGCCTTGATCATCGCAAGGGCAGCATCCTGCTTCGCCTCGCCACACGCATGAGCCGCAACAAACGCGGCACAGCCGTCCGAGAGCATCAACGTGCCAGCCAGCGGCGCGCCATGCGCTGCATGGATTCATCCGATTCGGGGTCGGCCGCGACTTCGGTCACCTGCCGCCAGGCCAGGTCGAGCGATTCCTCGCTGAGCACGAAGGCCTCGCCACCCAGCGCCCGGATCACGAAACGCACGTCGTAGTGCCAGTGCCCCGGCACGTCCTTGCGCTCCGGAATCCAATGCTTGTCCAGATCGAAGATGGCCGGGTCTTCCAGTACCAGGCCGCTCAGCCCGGACTCCTCCTCGGCTTCCTTCAGCGCCACCTGCGCCAGATCACGGTCGCCGTCGGCGTGACCGCCCAGCTGCAGCCAGCGCTGCAGCTTTCGGTGATGGGTGAGCAGCAGGCGCTGGCCGTCGGCACTGACCAGCCAGCAGCTGGCGGTGAAATGCCCGGCCAGCCGTTCGCGACGGAACGGATCTTCTGGATCGTCCAGCAATGTGCCGAATTCGGCAGCCAGTGCGTCGTGGGCGGGCTCGCGGCGGGCATAGTCCCGCAACAGACCGCGCAGGCGATCATCAAGCACGGCAAGGGTTTCGGCGATCTGGCGCATGAATGGGGGCGGTTCGGAAAAATACTGCTCATTATCGCCGTTCATTGTTGCGATTGCGCTTGTGCGTTGGCTTCAGCTTTGGCTAAGGTACAGCGGGCCGTTCGCACGGCCTTCACCATTCAAGGTTGCCGGCAACGTATCGGCGGCCCACCCCATCCGATCATTAGGAAGTACTGCATGCTGAAAGCTCTGTTGAGGGTCAAGCCGGTCCAGCCGGCCGGGCACGTCGATGCCGGCGAACCCATCGAAGGCAGCCTGGACGGCGAAGCCACGTTGAAACGGACCCTCACGGCTAAACACCTCATCCTGCTGGGCGTGGGTGCGGTGATCGGCGCTGGTATCTTCGTGCTGACCGGCCAGGCCGCGGCCAACCACGCCGGCCCGGCGGTGATGCTGTCCTTCGTGCTGGCCGGTTTCGCCTGTGCCCTGGCGGGCCTGTGCTACGCCGAGTTCGCGGCGATGATGCCGGTCTCCGGCAGTGCCTACTCCTACTCCTACGCCACCCTCGGCGAGGGCATGGCCTGGTTCATCGGCTGGTGCCTGGTGCTGGAGTACCTGTTCGCCTCGGCGTCGGTCGCGGTGGGTTGGTCGGCCTACCTGATCAGCTTCATCACCACCACGCTGCACATGCCCTTCCCGGACCTGCTCAGCGCCGCGCCCATCGCCTGGACCGGCAGCGAGTTCGTCTCTTCCGGCAAGCTGTTCAACCTGCCGGCGGTGCTGATCGTGGCGGCGGTGTCCGGCCTGCTGTACGTGGGCGTGACCCAGTCGGCGTTCGTCAACGCCATCATCGTGGCGATCAAGGTCACCGTCATCTGCCTGTTCATCGGCATCGGCGCGGCCCACATCGATCCGGCCAACTGGCAGCCCTTCATTCCGGAAAACACCGGCGTGCCGGGTGAGTTCGGCTGGAGCGGCATCTTCCGCGCCGCCACCATCGTGTTCTTCGCCTACATCGGCTTCGACGCGGTCTCCACCGCCGCCGGCGAAACCAAGGATCCCCAGCGCAACATGCCGATCGGCCTGCTCGGCTCGCTGGCCGTGTGCACCATCGTCTACATCATCGTCTGCGCGGTGCTGACCGGCATGATGCCGTACCACCTGCTGGGCACCGACAAGCCGGTGGCCACCGCGCTGGAGCCCTACCCGACCCTGTCCTGGCTGAAGACCCTGGTCGAGATCGGCGCCATCGCCGGCCTGTCCTCGGTGGTGCTGGTGATGATGATGGGCCAGACCCGCATCGCCTACACCATTTCCCGCGACGGCCTGCTGCCGAAGTTCTTCGGCAAGGTCCACGCTCGTTTCCGCACCCCCTATTGGGCCACGATCGTGGTCGGCGTGATCGCCGCCGCACTGGCCGGCCTGGTGCCGCTGAACGTGCTGGGCGAACTGGTGTCGATGGGCACCCTGTTGGCTTTCGCCACGGTCTGCATCGGCGTGCTGGTGCTGCGCTATACCAAGCCGGAGATCCACCGCCCGTTCCGCGTGCCGGCGGTGTGGATCATCTGCCCGCTTGGCGCTGCGGCCTGCCTGTTCCTGTTCTGGCAGGCGTTCGTGGTGCACTGGCACCTGTTCGTCGGCTGGACCGTGCTGGGCATGCTGATCTATCTCGGCTATGGCATGCGCAACAGCAAGCTGGCCAAGTCACCCTGATCCGCCTACGGGCCGGCCCTGTGCCGGCCCGTCCGTTTTCCCCGCGCGCCAGACACGGCGCGCTTCGACAAGACCACCAGACATGTTCAAGCAACTGTGGGCCACCAAGCACCCGCATGCCGCCCATGAAGACGCCAACGGCCTGAGCCTGCGCCGCCACCTCGGCCCCTGGGGCCTGACCGCCCTCGGCATCGGTGCCGTGATCGGCGGCGGCATCTTCGTCATCACCGGCCAGGCCGCCGCCAATCACGCCGGCCCCGCGATCATGCTGTCGTTCGTGCTGGCCGCCATCTGCTGCGCCTTCTGCGCGCTGGCCTACGCCGAGTTCGCCTCGATGGTGCCGGTTTCCGGCAGCGCCTATACCTATACCTACGCCACCTTCGGCGAACTGTCGGCCTGGTTCATCGGCTGGATGCTGGTGCTCGAATACGGCGTCTCTGCGTCGGCGGTGGCGGTCAGCTGGACCGGCTACTTCCTCAGCCTGCTCAGCCAGTTCGACATCCATCTGCCAGCGGCGCTGGTCAGTGCGCCACTGGACGCACAGCTGCGCCCCACCGGTGCTATCGCCAACCTGCCGGCCGCTGCGCTGGTACTGCTGCTGACCTGGCTGTGCTACGTCGGCATCAGCAAGTCATCGGCAATGAACATGGCGATGGTCGTGCTCAAGACCGGCCTCATCCTGCTGGTCATCGTGGTCGGCTGGAAGTACGTGGACACCAGCAACTGGACGCCGTTCATCCCCGCCAACGAAGGCCCCGGCAAGTACGGCATGGAAGGCGTGCTGCGTGGCGCGGCGATGGTGTTCTTCGCCTACATCGGCTTCGAGGCGGTCTCGGTGGCGGCGCAGGAATCCAAGAACCCGCAGCGCGACATGCCGATCGGCATGATGCTGTCGCTGGTGGTCTGCACCGTGCTCTACATCGCGATGGCGGCGGTGATGACCGGCCTGGTGCCGTTCCAGCTGCTGGGCACCGACGAACCGGTGGTGACCGCGGTGGCCGCGCATCCGCAGCTGGGTTGGCTGCGCTGGGTGGTCGAGGTCGGCGCGCTGGTCGGCCTGTCCTCGGTGGTACTGGTGATGATCATCGGCCAGCCGCGCATCTTCATGATCATGGGGCGCGACGGCCTGCTGCCGCCGGTGTTCACCAGGATCCACCCGAAGTACCGCACCCCGCACATCAACACGGTGATCACCGGCATCGGCATCGCGCTGCTGGCGGCGCTGTTCCCACTGGACATCCTTGGCGAGCTGACCTCGATGGGCACGCTGATCGCGTTCGCGGCGGTGTGTGCCGGCGTGCTGATCCTGCGCCGCACCCAGCCGGACCTGCCGCGCCCGTTCCGCATGCCGATGGCCTGGCTGATCTGCAGCCTGGGCGTGCTGAGTTGCCTTGCCCTGCTGTCGGCGATGACGATGCACAACTGGATGCTGATGGGCGTCTGGACCTTCGTCGGTTTCGTGATCTATTTCTGCTACGGCTTCAGGCACAGCCGCCTGCGGGGTAGGTAAGGTTTTGCATTGCAGGGCCTGCGGCCCTGCACCCGCTGGAGCAACGTCAACAGCAACAGCTGGACTGAGGGTTTGGCGAGGAGGGGGGAGATTGCGGGGGACGCTGCAAGTACATCCCTGTAAGCTCGGTCGCCGCATCCATGCGGCTCACGCCCCCGCAACCTCCCCCCTCCCCGCCTCCGACAGTCTCCTGGCACGTCCGGTAGATCCACGCCATGCGTGGATGAATTGCGTCTGAGAGATGAATTCTCTCCGGTCGATGAATTCCCTGTAGAGCCGAGCCATGCTCGGCTCCGAGCAAGCGCAGCGCCGCGACCCGCTTTTCGCTTTTCCTTCTTCACTCCGTGGCCGGCCGTACACCGGAACCTGTCAGAGGCGGGGCGGGTGGGCCGTGTAGGGGCGCTGGCGCCATGGATGGCGCCATCGAGCTTACAGGGACGTACTTGCAGCGTCCCCTGCACGGCCCACCTGCCCCGCCCCGCCCATGAACCGCTCTATACGACCCGCCACGAGGGGCTCAGCCGTTGGCCGAATCCAGTAAAATCGTCGGCATGAACGCCCCCACCTTCCCCTACGACACCGCGCGCCTGAGCGAACTGGCCCAGCTGCTGATCGACAACGTCCGCGAACTGGCCCATGCCGGCTGGACCCCGGCCACCAGCAGCAACTTCTCCCACCGCCTGGACGATCGCCACGCGGCGATCACGGTGTCCGGCAAGGACAAGGGCCGCCTGATCGAGGACGACATCATGGTGGTGGACTTCGACGGCCAGGCCGTCGGCCGTCCGCTGCGCCCGTCCGCCGAGACCCTGCTGCACACCCAGTTGTACCGCCGCTTCCCGGAGGTCGGCTGCGTGCTGCATACGCACTCTCCGGTGCAGACCATCGCCTCGCGCCTGTACGCGCCGCAGGGTCATATCCGCCTGGAAGGCTACGAGCTGTTGAAGGCCTTCGCCGGCAACAGTACCCACGAAATGGCCATCGATGTGCCGGTGTTCGCCAACACCCAGGACATGAACGTGCTGTCGAAGCAGGTCGATGACCTGCTCGACCGGCAGAACCTGTGGGGCTATCTGATCGATGGCCACGGCCTGTACGCCTGGGGCCGCGACATGGCCGAGGCACGCCGCCACCTGGAAGCGTTCGAGTTCCTGTTCCACTGCGAACTGGAGCTGCGCAGGCTGCGCGGCTGAACCGGCGCGCAGGTGCAGATGCCGATCCGGAATCTGCGCCCTACACCCACCCTGCTACCCTGTCTTCCCCCCGAGACGTTCAAGCTGCCGCCATGAGCCGACTGCGCATCTACGACGACACCCGCCCCGATTCGCCGCTGCTGGACACCCAGGACGGCGCGGTCATCACTGCCGAGCTGCAGAAGATCGGCGTCACCTTCGAGCGCTGGCAGGCCACCGCGCCCGTCGCACCGGGCGCCAGCCAGGAGGAAGTATTCGCCGCCTACCGCGCTGACATCGACCGCCTGGTCGCCGAGCGCGGCTTCAAGAGCGTGGACGTAGCCTCGATCGCCCCGGACAACCCGAATCGCGCCGAGCTGCGCAAGAAGTTCCTCGACGAGCACTTCCACAAGGAAGACGAAGTGCGCTTCTTCGTTGCTGGCTCGGGCCTGTTCACCCTGCACGTGGGTGACAAGGTCTATGAGATCGAATGCGTGAAGGACGACCTGATCGCCGTGCCCGATGGCACCACCCACTGGTTCGACATGGGCGAGGAACCCAGCTTCGTGGCGATCCGCTTCTTCACCGAGCCGGACGGCTGGGTCGGCCATTTCACCGGCACCGACATCGCGCAGAAGTTCCCTCGTTACGTACCCACCCAGGCGTCCTGATCCATGCAAGCCCGCGTCATCCTGACCGACATCGAAGGCACCACCAGCAGCATCTCGTTCGTCAAGAACGTGCTGTTCCCCTATGCGCGCAAGGCGTTGCCCGCGTTTGTCGCCGAGCATGGCCAGCAGCCTGAAGTCCGCCGCTGGCTGGACGCGGTGGCTACCGAGATCGGCGGTGCCTGCAAGGACAATCTGATAGCCGAGACGCTGCAGGGCTGGATCGACCAGGACCGCAAGCACACCGCCCTGAAGGCGCTGCAGGGGCTGATCTGGGACGAAGGATACCGCCGTGGCGACTACACCGCGCACTTCTACCCGGAAGTGGCGCCGGTGCTGAAGGGCTGGCACGCTTCCGGCCTGCCGCTGTACGTGTACTCCTCCGGTTCGGTGCCGGCGCAGAAGCTGTTCTTCGGGTTCAGCGACGCCGGCGACCTCAGCCCGCTGGTGTCGGGCTGGTTCGATACCGAAGTCGGCGGCAAGCGCGAGGCCGACAGCTACCGCCGCATCGTGCAGGCCATCGGCGTACCGGCCGGCGAGATCCTGTTCCTGTCCGATGTGGTGGAAGAACTGGATGCCGCCCGCGAAGCCGGGTTGCAGACCCGCCTGATCGATCGCCTGGATGATTACCCGATGCCGCGTACCGGCCAGGCCGCCAACGGCCACGAACGAGTCGAGAATTTCCAGCAGATCCAGCTGTAAGCAAAATGGTAGGTGCCAACCTTGGTTGGCATGCTGCTGGTGTGCCAACCAAGGTTGGCACCTACCAAAGCGGGAAACCCCTCAACGGTCGTTGAGGGTCTTCACCTTCAGCGCTTCGCGCAGGGTAACCAGATCCACCGGGCCGCGCACCGCGATATCACGTGTTTCGCCCGGCAGCAGGTCCAGCAGGTTGTCTTCGACCTGCACATCCAGCGCGCCGAAGTCGATCCACGCCGCGCGCACGTACGCCGCGCTTTCCAGCCGCAGACGATAGTGGTCCCCTTCGATGGACAACGTGGCCTTGGGTTTCTGCCGCGGCAACAGCTGGTCCTTGGCCTCAACGAAACCGACCACCTGCCGCGCGCTCACGTCGCCTTGCTGCAGCAACTCGAACACCGCCACCGTACGCGTCGGGTCGGCACCGGCCAGCAGCTCTGCATCGCTGAAATCGCCCATCGAGGTGACACCCGCCGCCACCAACGTCACCGTTTCCTCGCGACGACGCAGCACCTTCCCCTCCACGTCCATCACCCGCAGACGCCAGCGCGCTTCCAGTGAGGCGCCATCATTGATCAGGCGCACCCGCGTGCTGCCCTCGTCGCGCAGCGCTGCCACCGTCACTGGCGCGAAGAAACGCCGCGCGGCGAAGTGCAGCGCCTTCCAGCGGCCGAAATAGTCCACGCTGGACCACGAGGCGCCGGGCCAGACATCGTTGAGCTGCCAGTACAGCGAACCCATCGTGTATGGCCGCGAGGCGCGATGATGCAGCGCCGCCAGTGCGATGCCATCGGCCTGCATCACTTGGCTGAGATAGACGAAGTCCTCGAAGTCCTTCGGCGTGCCGTAACCCAGTTCGATGTAGTGCAGCAGGCGGCTGTTGCCCTCGCCGGCCATGAATTTCTGGTGCGCGCGGATCACCGGGCTGTCGATGCGTTGTTCGGCGCGGGTGGCGATCTGGTCCACTGTCGCCACCGACGGCCACGCCTGCAGCCCGTACTCGGACATGAAGCGCGGCGTCTCGCGCAGGTAGGCCTGCACCGGCAACGCCGGATTGCCCCAGACCTGCCAGTAGTGCTTGTCGCCACGCGTTGAATCGTTGGCCTTCTCGTCAAGGTCGTTGCTCGGTGAGCTGGACCAGTACGGCACGCCCAGCCCCTCCTCGCCCACAACCTGGCGCAGGTCGTTGCCGAACAGGTCGACGTAGCCCTGCCAGACCTTCGCCGCAAATGCCGGGTCGGCCGCCTTCAGGTCGCGGCCGTGGCCCCAGTCCTTCCAGGCGGTTTCTTCCTCGTTGTTGCCACACCACAGCACGATGCTGGGGTGATGGCGCAGACGACGTACGTTGTCGCGTGCTTCGGCCACCACGTTGGCACGAAACGCCGGATCGTAGCCCGGCTGCATGCCGCCGCCGAACATGAAGTCCTGCCACACCAGCAGGCCCAGTTCGTCGGCGATGTCGAAGAACGCGTCCTCCTCGTAGTAGCCGCCGCCCCAGTTGCGCAGCATGTTCATGTTGGCGTCGCGCGCGGCCGTCAGCACCTGGCGCAGGCGTGCGGTATCGACGCGCGCGGGGAAGGCATCGAACGGAATGACGTTGGCGCCCTTGGCGAAGATCTCCACGCCGTTGATGACGAAGGCAAAGCCCTGCCCGCCCTTGCGGTCTTCCTCGCGGCGCAGTTCGACCGTGCGCAGGCCGATGCGCTGTTCGCGCGCCAGCTCCGGCGTGCCACCTTGGTCCAGGCGGGCCTGCACCATGTAGCGGTCCTGCGCACCGTGGCCGACTGGCCACCAGCGCCGCGGATCGGCCAGTTCAACCGGAACCTCGATGCTGTTCTGGCCGGGCTTCAGCAGCACCGTGCGCTGCACCTGGGCCACGTTGCGGCCCTGCGGATCGCGCACATCCACAGTCACCACGGCCGAGCCCGCCGACGCGCCCTGCTCCACCTGCAGCAGCACGGCCAGCTTCGCCTGCTCCGCGCTCAATGCATCCGTGCGCACCGCAAGATCGGTCAGGCGGTACGCGTCCCAAGCCTGCAGATCGATTCCGCGCCAGACGCCGGCGGTGACATAGCGCGGACCCCAGTCCCAGCCGAAGTGGTAGGCCGGCTTGCGCGCGAAGTTGCCGACCATCGCGTCCTTCGGCTCATCGCCATACGGCGACGGGTAGTTGCCAGCGATCTTGTGCGGCATTGCCCGCACGCCCGGCAGCAGGGTGCGGATCGGCGAACGGAACACGATCTGCAGTTCATTGTCCCTGGCCCGCAGGCGCCCATTCACGCGCGCGCGCCAGGTCCGGTGCGCGTTGTCCGCGCGCAGCAGCGGCTTGCCGTTGAGGCTGACGTCGGCGTAGGTATCCAGACCGTCGAAGCGCAGCTCGGCATTGGGCTTGGCCAGCGTCGCCGCATCCACGTCGAAGCGGGCGCGGTACTCCCAGGCGGCCAGGCCGATCCATTGCAGTTCGGCCTCTGGTGCGCCGACATACGGATCACGGATCAGTTCGTGAGCCAGCAGGTCGGTGTGCACGCTGCCCGGCACCGTCGCCGCCCGCCATTGCTGCAGACCTGGATGAGCGGCGCCCTGCGCGTCGCCGGGCAGCATACGGAACTCCCACTGCGCCTGCAGCGGCGTGGCAGCGACCGGGAAGGCGGACGCCGCGATCAGCAGCAGGAGCAGGCGGACAACGAGGGGAAGGCGATGCACGGGATGCTCCTGTCTTTCCGCCGGGCATGGTCCGGCGCTACCTGCAAGTCCAGTTCACGGCAGCGCCGGGCCATGCCCGGCGCGCCAACCTCAACGCACCACGTTCAACACTTCGTAGCACGCACCCATGGTGTGGTAATCCACCTTGCCGGCCGGGCTCTTCTCGTCGCTGTACTTGCGATTGTCGGCATCGAGGATGCGGAACCAGGCGCCGTACCGGTGATCGACGAAGTGTTCCCACGAATACGCCCAGATACGCTCGTACCACTGCCAATAGCGGTCATCGCCGGTACGCTTGGCCATCAGTGCGGCGGTCGCAAGCGTCTCCGCCTGTACCCAGAAATACTTGTCGTCGTCGCAGACGAAACTGTCGCCACCGATCGGGGCGCCATCCATGCCCGGCTGCCGGCGCGACTCCGGCGCGAAACCGTAGTACAGGCCACCCCGCGCCTCGTCCCAGCTGCGCGCCACGGCCACGTCGAACAGGTGCTGCGCGGTCGGCACCAGCCAGTCGACCTGCACATGGCGGTCCAGGATCAACAACAGCTTGGCCCATTCGGTCTGGTGGCCCGGCTGGAAGCCCCACGGGCGGAACAGGTGCTTGGGGTCGTCCAGGTTGTAGTCCCAGTCGATCTCCCAGTTGGAATCGTAGTGCTCCCACACCAGGCCACCGGCCTTGGCGGCCTGGCGGCGGGTCATGTTGTCGGCCAGCTGCAGCGCGCGCTCCACATAGCGCTGTTCGCCGCTGGCCTCGAAGGCGGCCAGCATCGCCTCGCACATGTGCATGTTGGCGTTCTGGCCACGGTAGCCGGTGAAATTCCACTGCCCATCGGCTTCGTCCTTGTAGAGGCCGTGCTGCGGCTCCCAGAAGCGCGCTTCCAGCAGCTGCCAGGTCTCGTCCATCCATGCGCGGGCCTGTTCGAGACCGGCCTTCAGTGCGCAGCTGTAGGCCAGCAGCACGAACGCCACGCCGTAGCAGTGGTTCATGTCATCCTCGACCTTGCCATCGCGCAGGGTCCAGGCGTAACCGCCGGTGGCCGGGTTGCGGTGCACCTCGCGCAGGTAGCGCACGCCGTGCTCGACTGCCTCACGGTATTCGGCGTTGCCGAATTCGCGGTAGGCCATCGCATAGTTGAAGACGAAACGCGTGCTGCTCACCAGATGGCGATGGTTGGCGTCGTAGATGCTGCCGTCGTCACGGAAGTAGTGGAAGAAGCCACCGTTCGGGTCGATGCAGCGCGGGTGGTAGAACGCCATCGTGTCGGCGATATGCGCGCGCAGGAACGCGGGCGAACGGAAGTCGGGGGAGGTGCTCATGCGGTAATGTCCTGGGCCTGCAGCAGCTGCTGCACTTCATCGAGCGAGGGCATCGCGGCGAACGCGCCCTTGCGGGTAACAGCCAGCGCACCGACCGCAGCACCGAAGCGCAGCGTGGCGGTGATCGCCTCCGGGTCCTTGCAGAAGGCGGCAAAACCGGCACCGGCGCCGCCGCGCTCCAGCAGCCCAACCAGCACGCCACCGACGAAAGCATCGCCAGCCGCCGTGGTGTCGACGGTAGCCACGCGGAAGCTTGTGATCGTGCCGTGGTTGTCGCGCGTGTACCAGTGCAGCGTGGCCGCACCGTCGGTGACGATCACCCAGCGCGCGCGCGCAGCGAGCAGGCGCCGCAGTACCGCTGCCTCGCCATCGGCACCCAGCGGCGCGGCCAGGTAGTCCAGCTCCTCGCGCGACAGCTTGACCAGGTCGGCGCGTTCCAGCGCCTGCCACAGGCGCGGTGTCGGATCCTCGTTCGCCGGCCACAGCGCCGGACGCAGATTGAGGTCGAGGCTGACCACCGCACCAGCCGCGCGCGCACGATCCATGCCGGCGAAGGTCGCCTCGGCGATGGCCGCTTCGGTCAGGCTGTTGGAACAGACATGGAAGCACTGTGCGCTGTCGAAGCACGCCGCCTGGAAGTCGCTGTCACGGAACAGCAGGTCGGCTGCCGGCGGGCGATAGAAGCTGAAGCTGCGCTCGCCGCTGGCATCCAGTGCGACGAAGGCCAGTGCGGTCTTGGCCGCATCGGTACGCACGATGTAATCCGTGCCCACGCCGTGCTCGACCAGGCTGTCGGCCAGGAAGTCGCCGAACATGTCGCGGCCCAGCGTGCCGACGAACTGCGTCTTCGCACCCAACCGTGCGGCCGCAACGGCAACGTTGGCCGGTGCACCACCGGCGTACTGCAGGAAGGCGCGCGGCGTGTCGGCCGAGGCCGGCGGCTGCGCTAGTAGATCGATCAAAATTTCGCCGAAGCAAACGATGCCACCCATTCCGGACTCAGCCTCCCTGCGTTGCGGAGGCCGGCGTACGCGCGCCGACCAGTCCGTAGAAAATGATGTAGCCGTAGCACAGCAGCGGCAGGATGAAGCTGGCCTGCACACCGATGTGGTCGGCCAGGACGCCCTGCAGGTACGGCACCACGGCACCGCCGACGATGGCCATGATCAGCAGGCTGGAGCCCTTGTTGGTCAGTGGCCCCAGGCGCTCGATGCTCAGCGCGAAGATGGTCGGGAACATGATCGAGTTGAACAGGCCGATCGCCACCACCGAGTACAGCGCGATGTTGCCGGAGCTCAGCATGGTCGTGACCAGCAGCGCCACGTTGACCAGCGCGAAGATCGCCAGCAGGCGGCTGGGCGAGAAGCGCGCCAGCAGCGCTGAACCCGCGAAGCGGCCGATCATCGCCATCGTCCAGTAGGCCGACACGTAGTGCGTGGCTTCCTGTTCGCTGAAGCCACCGATGTTGGGCATCGACAGGTAGTTGACCAGGAAGCTGCCGATCGACACCTCAGCGCCGACGTAGAAGAAGATGCCCAGCACGCCCAGCAGCAGGTGGCGCTTGCGCAGCACATCCAGGTAGCTGTGGTGGTGGCCCTGGTCGGCCTGCTCGGTGGCGTCGCTCAGCGCCGGCAGGCGGAACAGGAACACGAACAGCGCCAGCAGCACCAGCGCCACGGCCAGGCCCACGTACGGTCCCTGCACGGCCTGCGCCTCGGCGGCACGGTAGGCCAGCTGCTCGGCCGCCGGCAGCGCCGCGATGTCGTCAGCGCTCTTGACAGTGTTGGACAGGATCAGCATGCCGCCGAAGATCGGCGCGATGGCCGTGCCCAGCGAGTTCAGCGCCTGCGCCAGGGTCAGGCGGCTGGAACTGGTCTGTTCCGGGCCCAGCAGCGCGACGTACGGGTTGGCGGCGACCTGCAGCACGGTAATGCCCGTGGCCAGTACGAACAACGCACCGAGGAAGGCGCCGTACACGCGCAGTTCGGCCGCCGGCCAGAAGCCCAGCGCGCCAATGCCGGCGATCACCAGTCCAGCCACGATGCCCTTCTTGTAGCCCAGCGCCGCCACCAGGCGGCCCGCCGGCAGCGACATCAGGAAGTAAGTACCGAAGAAGGTGAACTGCACCAGCATCGCCTTGGCGTAGTTCAGTTCGAACACCGCCTTCAGGTGCGGGATCAGGATGTCATTGAGGCAGGTCAGGAAGCCCCACATGAAGAAGATCGTGGTCACGACAGCCAACGCCTTGCCGTTGGTGACGGCGGGTGCGTTGCCCGAAGAACCCGATGGACGGGGCGTTGCGGAGATCGGCATGCGGTACGCGCCTCGATGCGCGGAAGGTCGTTGTTGCGTGGAAGGGGTATGCGGAAGGAATCAGTTCGGTCGTGCGGCACTGCTTTCGCGGATGCGCAACTGCACCGGCGCGACCGTGCGCCGAGGCGGCGCGTCGGGTTCGTCCAGCCGCTGCAGCAGCAGCGCCGCAGCCTGGCGGCCACGCTCGCGCGGGTCGGCGGTGAGCGTGGTCAACGGCGGTACGGCCACCGCCGCCTCGGAAATATCATCGAAGCCGGTGACGGCGAAATCGCCGCCCGGACGGATGCCGCGCGAGTTCAAGCCCAGCATCAGGCCCAGCGCGACGGTGTCGTTGTAGCAGACCGCCGCACTCGGCCGATGACCGTCGGCGAAGAGTTCATCGGTGCGCGCTGCCGCTTCCAGGCGGTTCGGGGCCGACTCGATCATCCAGCCCGGCGGCAGCGAAAGACCGGCCTCGGCCAGCGCCTGCTGGAAACCCGCGCGGCGCTGGTGGCAGGAACTGGATGCGGCGTGGCCCCCGAAGAACGCGATCTGGCGGTGGCCGCGCTCAATCAGGTGGCGCGTGGCCAGATAGGCGCCGTGCTGGTTGTCCAGGGTCAGGAAGTCCCAGTCGGCCCCGGCCAGTTCGCGGTTGAACAGCAGCACGTTGGCATTGGCACCCAGTGCCTGCCGCAGCTGTGCGGTATCGCTGCCCTCGGCCGGCGACAGGATCAGGCCGGCCGGGGTGTGCTCCATCAGCGTGGACAGCACCGCCTGCTGCCGCTCCGGCGATTCACCCGTGCTGCCGAGCAGGGTCACGTAGCCACGCCCGCCCAACGCCTCGTCCACACCCGATGCGAACTCGGCGAAGAACGGGTTGGAGAGATCGTTGATCACCAGCGCGATGCTCGACGAGGTACGACGGCGCAGGTTGGCCGCCGCGCGGTTGTAGACGTAACGCTGGCGGCGCAGTTCGGCCTCGACCTTGGCGCGGGTATCGACGTTGACCAGCGGGCTGCCACGCAGCACCAGCGACACGGTTGCCCGTGACACGCCGATCGCGCGCGCGATGTCGGTCACCGTCACCGCCTTGCCGGCGCGCTTGCTGGGACTGTTGCCGTTGTCGTTCATCGTCTTCCCGGACTCCGCTGGAGGCTCAAGCCTAATGGATCAGGGCCGTGTCGTGCCGTGCCGTTCGCTGGGTCAGCGCGAACGGCACAGTCCGGCTCAGCGCAGCTGGCTGCCCGGTGCCGCGCACCAGGACACCGGCAGGTCCTTCACCGCGGTGCCCCAGCCCTGCTCCGGCGCCTTCGCGTCGAGCGCGAACTGCAGGCGCGGGCCCTGCTGCAGGCGGTCCCAGTCCAACCACACCGGTGCATGCGCCTGGCCGTCGACCCGCACACCCTGCACGTATTGCAGGCGGCGGCCATCGGCTCCCTGCGCGTCGATGCGCAGGGTTCGGCCATTGCCCATATCCACTTCGACCTTGCTGAAGCGCGGCGCGTGCAGCAGGAACTGGCCGCTGCCCGGCACCGCCGGGTACACGCCGATGGCGCTGAACAGGTACCAGGCCGACATCGTGCCGAGGTCATCGTTGCCGGTCACGCCATTAGGGGCATTGGTGAACAACTGCTGCGCGGCACGCACCACGGCGGCGGTCTTCCACGGCTGGCCGATCAGCGTGTACAGCCACGGCGAGTGCAGGTCCGGCTCGTTGTTCGGGTTGTAGCGGAACTGGTTGTAGTAGCTGTACGGCCCCACCACCCACGCCTTGCGGGCGGCATTGAGCGGATCGGCCTGCAGCGCGTCCATCGCGAAGAACGCATCCAGGCGGCGACCGGCCTGTTCGCGGCCGTCCATCGCTTCGACCAGGCCGGGCACGTCCTGCTGCGCCAGCCACTGGTACTGCCACGCCGTGCCCTCATGGAAACCGTGGTGCGAACGCGGGCTGTAGTGGCCATCGGCCGGCGTGTACCACTGGCCATCCTCGGTGCGCGGGCGCGGGAAGCCGGTGAAACCCGTCTCGGCATCCCGCACCTGCGGGTCCCACACCTTGCGCCAGTTGCGGCCACGCTCACGCAGCGTCGCCGCATCCTGCGCATGGCCCAGGCCATCGGCCATCTGCGAGAGCGCGCAGTCGGCCAACGCATACTCCAGCGTGGCCGAACCACCATGGTGTGGATCGACATCCATGCCCTTGGACGGGAACGCGCGGTCGTAGGCCACATAGCCCTTGTCCAGGTAGGTCGGGTTGCCGGAGCGTCCGGCCATGCGCGAGTTCAGTGGCGGCGTGCCGAAGGCATTGCGGCGCAGTGCATCCCAGGCCTGTGATTCACGGCCCTTGAGCGCGCCGAAGCGCCACAGGTCGACCATGAACGGCGTGACCGGATCGCCGGTCATGATGTTGGTCTCGAAGTTGGCATAACCCCAGCGCGGCAGCCAACCGACCTGTTCGTCGATCGCCAGCAGGGTACGGCCGATGTCGCGCGCCACGTCCGGGCGGGTCAGCGCCAGCCACTGGTTCTGCGCGCGGTAGGTATCCCACAGCGAGAAGTACTCGTAATAGGTCCAGCCATCGGCGCGGTGGATACCGTCGTCATAACCGCGGTAGCGGCCGTCGGCGTCGTTGCCGGTCATCGGCTGCAGCAGTGCGTGATAGACCGCGCTGTAGAACACCGCGCGGTCGTCGGCAGTGCCGCCCTGAACACGCACCCGGCCCAGCTGCTCGCGCCAGGACTGCTGGGACAGCGCACGCATGCGGTCGAAGCCGAGCAGCACCCCATTCTGCATGCCTTCTGCGCGCAGGTTGGTGCGCGCGCCTTCGGCATCCACGTGCGAGATCGCGCTGACCGCCGTCACCGACTGGCCCTTGGCCAGGTCGAAGCTGAGCCAGGCGCCGTTCGGCTTCTGCTCGCCTTCCATGCTGTGGCGCGCGCCCGGCAGGCCACCGCCCTCACCCCAGGTGCCATGCGCCTTGAACGGACGGTCAAACTCGATGCGGAACCAGGTGGTGTACTGGTGGCCGCCACAGAAGCTCTTGGTGACCAGTTTGCCTTCCACCACACGATCGCCGACCACATCGACCACGCTGCCGATCACCGAATGGCGCTCGTTGGCCTGGCCGACATTGACGAGCACGTGGCCATCGCCGCTGCGCTGGCTGAAGGTGTAGCGCTCGGCGGCGGCACGGGTGCGCGCGGTGGCTTCCGCATCGATGCCGCCGTAGCTGGTCAGGCGCACCTTGTAGTAGCCGGCCTGGCCGACCTCGCCATCGTGGGTGTAGGTCGATGCGTAGGCCTTGTGGTCGAACTGCTTGGCATTGCCGGTATCGAAATCGCCGCCCGGACCGATCGAACCGGTCACCGGCAGCACCGACACCTGCCCGCCCTGTTCCCAGCAACCCGCGCCGGACAGGAAGGAGTGGCCGAACCCGCGGATCTTCTCGTCGTCATAGCGCCAGCCCGAGTAGTGGCTGCCGATCGGACTGACCTGGATCAGGCCGAACGGTGCCGACGCACCCGGGAACGTGTTGCCGTCGTCCTTGCTGCCGATGAAGGTATTGACCTCGCGTTCCAGCGCGGCCGGTGCGGCCTGCAGCAGCACCGGCACTGACGACAGCGCGAGCAGGCAGGCCAGGCGCACCAGCGGGCGCGAGGACAATGGGACGGCGGGAGCGGACGGCACTGGACGCATGTCGGGTTCCTGTAGTCGATGACGCGGAGGCAGACGGCCGGGGCCGTCCGGCACCGTTCCGCTGAGCCCTGCCCTGACCTGCAGAGAGCTCCCCCTGGAATGACGCCCGACCCACCAGACCGTGAATTTAGATCGATTCAAGTAGAGCATGCAGGTTCAGCCGAATGCATTCTGCGGCGCAGCATGAGATGGGGTGTTCGGCAGGGCTGCGCCCTGCACCTGCTACGAGCTGGAGCAACAGCAACAGCAACAGCAACAGCAACAGCAACAGCAGAAGCCAGTTTCCTGCGGGGAGTCGGGGTGGGTCCGGTTGCGGG
>NZ_JAOCGL010000047.1:0-30444 GCF_029842485.1 Stenotrophomonas sp. GD03777 | reverse complement strand
GCCTGCCTGCCCAGTGCCGGGTCGTCGGTGAAGAAGGCATCGATGCCCGTCGCCAGGTAAGCCCGCATCTCGGCGATCGATCCCTCGGCATTGCGCGCGCTGTCGGCACCCTGGCGCAGGTTGCTGGGCTGGAAGTGGTTTTCCGGGCGGAAGGTGTACGGAATCACCATCAGGCCAGCGGCATGCGCGTCACGTACCAGCGAGGTCGGCGTGCCCAGCGCGCCCTTGGCATCCAGTGGAATGATCGAACGCAGCTCGGGGCCGATACCATCGGCGTAGCCGGCAATGTCCTTCAGGCCGGCCGGGGTCATCATCTGCGCATAGGTCAGCGCGCCGCCGGCCTTGACGATGTCGGCCGGCTGGGTATCGCCCTTCCACAGCAGCTGCAGCAGCCGGATGTTGCTGCCCCGGCCGATCCTCCCGCGCAGGTAGCGCAGGTTGGCGGTCTCGAATGACTGGATGGTGACCGGCCCGACATTGGTGTACGCGTTGCCACGCAGTGCGGCCAGCAGCTTGTCTTCCATCGGCAGGCCGATGGACTGGAAGTAGGTCGGGTGCTTGATCTCCGGCACCAGGCCGATGCCGCGGTTGGCACGCCCGGCCTGCTGCACCAGGAAGGCCAGGATCTCGTCCAGGCTGGCGATGCGGAACTGGCCGTCGTAGGCAGTACTGCGCAGCTCCGGCAGGCGCTCACGCGCGTACAGGGTCTTCAGCTCGGCCAGGGTGAAGTCTTCGGTGAACCAGCCGTCGACCTTCTGACCGTCGATCACCTTGCTCGTGCGGCGGCTGGCGAACTCCGGATGCGAGGCGACGTCGGTGGTGCCGCCGATCTCGTTCTCGTGGCGGGCCACCATCACCCCGTCCCTGGTCATCACCAGGTCCGGTTCGATGTAGTCGGCGCCATCGGCGATCGCCTGCGCGTACGACGCCAGGGTGTGCTCGGGCAGCAGTGCGCTTGCGCCGCGATGACCATAGACCGACACCTTGGGTGCGGCCGGGGTGGAGGATTCAGCACTCATGGCCACCGATGGTGCCACGGCCAGCGACAACAGCAACGCACAACCCCACGACTTCACTGCGACTTCCCCAAGCGGTATGTGATGGCTGTCAGTATGCGGCGGCAATATGACAGGTGGGGGAAGGGGGGGAGCGGATGCCGGCAGGGGCTCCGATCTGACCGCCGCCACTCTTCAAACAATTCTGATTGAAGCGCTATATGGCCCGCGACTAGCCTCGAATGACCAAAAGCGGGTTGTCAGGGGCAGATCATGGAACAACCGATGTACATGCCGATCCTCAAATGGCGACAGGGTGAGTATCTCGCGGTGGGTCGTACCAACGAAGGAATCAAGGATGGGATCTATCCTCTGTTCGAGATCCCTATCGAGCAGTGGGACTTCGAGAACGATGCGCCGGCCAAGTCACTCGATGACCACCTGAAGAATGTGGGCAGACGTCTGAGCAGTAACTGGAAGTCGCGCCGCTGCCTGTTTGATTCGCCCTATCTTGCTGGGGACGACACCATGGCGGACGGCCAGCATCATCTGGAGCGGATCTTCGACCTCATTCGCACCGCGGGATGCGAGGCCATTCCCGTTACCGGCATTGACCGGCACGTCGACTACCAACAGGCGGTGGCACGCATTGTCGCACGCGATGATCGTGGCTGCGGATTGCGGCTCGTACCGGATGATCTTGAAGGAGGACGCCTTGCTCGGATCTCCGGGCTGCTGAGACTGTTGGGAGTGGTATCTGGTCAGGTGGATCTGATCCTCGATAGCTCGGCCGACGTCGCCGACTCACCCACGCTGCAGGCATCGACTTGGCAGGCATGGATTGCGGCGGTTCCGGATCTGGCCGACTGGAGATCAATCACCATCGTAGGAGGCAGTTTTCCTGCCAGTCTGAGCCCCTCTTCGAGCTATCGCCCACATGGCGATGTGAATCGCCGGGAATGGCGCGCGTACACGCGGCTAGCCGGCATGCATTCTGGACGGATGCCGTGGTTTGGTGACTATGGCTGCGCTTCCCCGCAGACGGAACTGATGGATCCGCGCCTGTTCGACCCCAACGCCAAGATCAAGTACACGATCGATGATCAGTGGCGGATTGTTGTGGGTACCCAGATCAAGCGCAATGGCCGCGACCAGTACCGTGATCTGTGCAGGCACCTGGTCTCCGATCTGCCGGTGGTCTTCATGGGGCGCGGCTACAGCTGGGGCGATGCGTACATCGAAGACTGCGCAAACAGTGTCACCAGTACCGGGGGAAGCTCGACCTGGCCAACGGTGGCGACCAACCACCATATGACTAAGGTTGTTCGCGACCTCGCCAGTCTGACCGGCGCTTCAACTGTTCCCTGACCAGCGCACGGATTTCCGCAAGACTGTAGAGCTCCGACAGTCGTTCGCATAGCGTTGCGCGGTTGCCGCGCAGCGCTGATCTTTCCGGCGTCCGCCCACCGATCAGAGCAGAAAGTTCATCGCGCCATAGGAGTGCTGCGACGGCCGTCGCGCTCACTGATGGATTGAGTTTTGCAGGCCGCACTAGTTCTAGCCTCACTGCGTTGCGCGCTCCACGTGATGCCAGCCTGACCCCCCACCAAGCAGGCAACGTCTCCAATGCATGGTCCAGGTGGCGCTGACCCACCACGATCGTCGCCTTGTCGAGGACATCGGAGTAGAACTGCTGCTGCAACGGGAGTCTCCGCAGCGTGTCGACATCACTCTTGATCTCGTAGCCGTGCAGGTGGCCATTGATGACACATACATCGACACGGCAGGCGCCGCGCGCAAGCCCCATTTCCTCCACCACAAGCGTGTTTGGATTTGCGACATGCTCAGCAATGACCTTGCCCAGCAGAGCTGATCGCACGTCACTGTCGGTAATCGGGTTCATGGCGGGATGATATCAAGGAGGTGTCGCGCACAGGTTTGAAACCCATTGCCGCCAGTCATGGGTAAGCTAGACGATCAGAGCGTCTTCGGGGATGTGACCCCGTGTTACTTGCCGATGCAGAAACTGGAGAAGATCCTTCCCAGCAGATCATCGGCACTCATCTGCCCGGTGATCTCACCCAGCGCATCATGCGCCAGCCGCAATTCCTCGGCGGCCAGCTCCAGGTGCTCGTGCGCCAGCTCGCCATCGGCGCGCTGCGCGTGTTCCTGCGCTCGCTCGATGGCATGCACATGGCGCGTGCGCGCGGAGAACTCGCCATCCACCTGCTCCCCTGCCCCGGCCGAGGCAATCGAACGCAGGCGCGCATGCAGGTCGTCCAGCCCGGCGCCGGTGGCGGCCGAAACGAACACGCGGTCCGGGTCGTCCAGCGCCGGCAGCACACCGAGCAGGTCCGATTTGTTGTGGATGTAGATCTTGTGCGGCACTGCTGCCACGGCGTCACCCAACGCCGCCTGCCCGGCCGCCGGATCGCGCGCATCCAGCACGATCAGCGCCAGGTCGGTGCGCTCGATTTCCACGTGCGCGCGGCGCATGCCTTCGCGTTCGATGGCATCGCCGCCGTCGCGCAGGCCGGCGGTGTCGACCAGGGTCAGCTCCAGGCCATCCAGGCGGATGGTCTCGCGCAACGTGTCGCGGGTGGTGCCGGCGATGTCGGTAACGATGGCGCGTTCGCTGCCGGCCAGCGCGTTCAGCAGTGAGCTCTTGCCGGCATTCGGCGGACCGATCAGCACGGCATGCAGGCCATCGCGCAGGCGGCGGCCACGTTCGGCGTCGCGGCGCAGCAGGGCGAGATCACTGCGCGCCTGTTCCAGGCCACGCCGCACCTGCGCGCCACCGAGGGTATCCAGCGGTTCGTCGGCGAAGTCGATGGCTGCTTCCACGTGGATGCGCAGCAGCACCAACTGCTCGACCACGGCGTCGATGCGCCGCGAGAACACACCATCCAGCGAACGTCGCGCGGCGCGTGCGGCGCGGTTGTCGCCGGCCGCGATCAGGTCGGCGATGGCCTCGGCCTGGGCCAGGTCGAGCTTGCCGTTGAGGAACGCGCGTTCGCTGAACTCACCCGGCCGCGCCTGGCGCGCACCGAGCGCAATGCAGCGCGCGACCAGTTGCTGCAGCAGGACCGGGCTGCCGTGCCCCTGCAGTTCCACCACCTCTTCGCCTGTGAAGCTGTTCGGCGCCGGGAACCACAGCACGATGCCATCGTCGATGACCTCGCCATCAGCGTCGCGCAGGCGTGCGTAGTGCGCATGGCGGGGGCGCAGTGCAGGCGCACCCAGCGCGCGGGCGATCGCCGCAGCGCGCGAACCGGACAGGCGCAGAAGGCCGACACCGCCAGCGCCCGGAGCGCTGGCGATGGCCACGATGGTGTCGGTACGGATCGCGTCGTTCATGGTTCAGAGTTTCTCCAGCTGCGCGCGTGCCTGCGCGGCACCACTGCCCTGCGGCTGCAGCGCCAGGTAGGTCGTGTAGGCCTGCTTCGCCTTGGCCTTGTCGCCGGCGTTGAAGTAGGCATCGCCCAGGTTGAGATAGGCCACCGCACGCGACGGATCGATCTTCAGCGTGTTCTCCAGCCAGCGTGCGGCTTCAGCGTAGCGCTGCTGACGGTAGTAGACGAAGCCGAGGTTGTTGGCGGCCTGGGCAAAGTCCGGACGCAGCTTCAGCGCTTCGGTGAACTGCGCGGCTGCCTCGTCGTACTGCTTCTCGCGGTACAGCTGCAGGCCACGGTCGTTGGCCTGCTGCGCGCGCTGGCGGTCGGACGCCGGTCCGGCGGAGGGCACTACCAGCTTGGCCTTGCCGCCCTGCAGGTCAGCCACCGTCACCGGTGCCTGGCTGCCCTTGGCCTCGCTGGCGGCCTCCACCTTGTTGTTCAGCGCGATCGCATCGGCGGTCAGCTGGCGCGTATCGGCATTGAGGAATTCCTGGCTGTCCGGCACCTGGAACACGAACTCGCCGCCTTGCGAACCGGGCAGGCTGCCGAAGGCCGGGGTCTGGTGCGAGACCGCCGATACGGCCGGCGCCACGTAGGCGGCCAGCTCGGTACCGGTGATCAGGCCGTCGCCGTTGAGGTCACCCTTGCCAGCCAGCGCCTGCAGCAGCACCCAGGTGAACACCGAGTGGCCGTTGGGGCCGGCATCGGCCACCTGCTGGTCGGCGCCGCCGGCGGTCAGCATCTGCCGCGCGCTGCGACGTGCGTTCTCGCGCAGGAACGACGACGACGACGGGCCGCCACGGGTCAGGCCCAGGCCGCTGTAGCAGGCATCCATCACGAACAACACATGCTTGGCCTGCATGCTTTCGGCGATGTTCTGGATGTCGGTCATCGCAATCGCGTCGGTGGCGAATTCCTTCGGATCAGAATCGACCGGGATGATGTAGCCGAGGTCGCGCCCGGAGGCGAGCTGGCGGGTCGCGCCGTGGCCAGCGAAGAATACGAACACGCGGTCGTTCTTCCCGGTGCGATCGTCAGCCAGGCGGTCGTGGAAGGCCGCGAGGATGTTGTTGCGCGTGGCCTGCTCGTTCTTCAGCACGATCACCTGCGAGGACGGGAAGCCGAACTGCCCGGTCAGGGTATCGGCCACTGCCTGCGCATCATGGCTGGCGTATTCCAGCTTCGGCCACTTGGCGTAGTTGTCGATGCCGACCACGATCGCCCACGACTTCTCGTAGCCGGTGGTGACGGTGGCGGCAGCGGCATCACCCTTGCGCGCACGGGCCACGGTGAAGTCGCGGCCGTTCCAGCCGGCAAACTGGTAACCCTCGGCGATCAGCCGGTCGAGGATCTGCGGCAGCGCCTTCACTGCGCGATCGTGGATGTCATGGAACAGGATGATGCCGCGCTGCTCCTTGTTCACCTGGTCGAGTACGCGCTGCACGATCGATTCCGGCACCGGGTCAGCCCAGTCCATCGAGTCGATGTTCCACATGATCGACTTCAGCCCGGCTTCGTTGAGCAGCTGCAGGCCTTCGGCATTGCGCGCGCCGTACGGGAAGCGGAACAGCGGCGCGCGCTTGCTGTCGACATCCTTCAGCAGCGTGTCGGTGTCCAGCACCTGCTGGCGCAGGGCGTCGCCGGTGGTGCGCGACAGCTGGGCGTGGGTCAGGCTGTGGTTGCCGACCGCATAGCCCTGTTCCATCAGGTTGCGGCTGATCTTCGCCATCGGGCCGAGGCTGACCTTGCCATCGGCCTCGACCTTGCCCAGGTTGCGGCCCACTTCGAAGAACACGCCCGGCACGTCGTAACGCTTGAGGATGGCCACCACTTCATCGGTGTAGGCCTTGTGCGGACCGTCGTCGAAGGTCAGCACCACGGTCTTGGCCGGCAGGTCTCGGCCGAAGATCTCGCGGTCACTGTCCTTCATCGACATCGGATACGGCTCGATCACCCCGTAGTCGCGCAGGATCGCTTCACGGCTGTAGTCCTTGTGCAGGTGGGCGATGTAGTCGTCCCACTTCTCGCGCTTCAGTTCGATGGCGCGGGTGCGCTCGAAGCGGCTGAAGATGCGGGTCAGTTCCTGGTTGTAGTTGCGCTCGATCTCATCGAGCGCTTCCAGATCCTCACCGATGCGCTGGTGCAGCTTCACCGCCGGCAGCGAGGAATCGGTGCCGACCCGCTCATGCAGGTCACGCAGCACTTCACGGAAGGCCAGGCGATCGGCGTCGAACAGTTCCGGCGCAGACTCGATGTAGTCCAGCACCGTGCCGAGAGTGGCAAAGCGCTGCGGGCTGGAACCGCGCAGCAGGGTGTCGAACTGCGCGGCGATGGTCGTTCGCTGTTCCAGGCCATCGTGGAACAGCTGCTGTCCCACACGCGTGGAGGTGCCGCGGTCGGCGGTCGACTGCTGCTCCTCGTCGGCCAGCAGCACGATGATCCGGCGGTAGCCATCGAGCTGCTTCTGCAGCGCCGCCAGCAACGGCGAAGCGGCAGGATCGGCGGCGGCCGCAGCCTGCGCGCTCGCCTGGGTGACGGTGGTCGCCGGCGCCTTCGCGTCCTTGTCGCCGCAGCCGGCAACAACCAGGGTCAACAACAGCGAGGGCAGGAACAGGCGGAACGACGACGCACGCGGCATGGCGGACTCGAAGGTGGGAGGAACGGTGTGCCGGCGATTCTACCGCCGCATGCGAAAAGCCCGCCTTGCGGCGGGCTTCTGCTGGGGTCAGCCGGCCAGCGGCCGGCTCTACCGATTACTTCTTTTTGACCGGGGCCGGAGTGGTGGTGGCCGGGACCGGCTCGCCGCCATGGCGCTTGGTCATCCACCACTGCTGCAGCAGGCCCAGGCCGCCGTTGACCACCCAGTACAGGACCAGGCCGGACGGCATGAAGGCCATCATGACGCCGAACACCAGCGGCATGAACTGCATCATCTTCTGCTGCATCGGGTCCATGCCCGGTGCCGGGGTCAGCTTCTGGGTGAACCACATCACCGCCACGTTGATCACCGGCAGGATGAAGTACGGGTCGCGTGCAGTGAGGTCCTGGATCCAGCCGAACCAGGGCGCCTGGCGCAGTTCGACCGATTCCACCAGCACCCAGTACAGGGCGAAGAAGATCGGCATCTGGATGAGGATCGGCAGGCAGCCGCCCATCGGATTGATCTTTTCCTTCTTGTACAGCTCCATCATCGCGGTCTGGAACTTCTGGCGGTCATCGCCATAGCGTTCCTTCAGCTGCGCGATGCGCGGCTGGAAGCGACGCATCTTGGCACCGCTCTTGTACTGGGTCGCCGACAGCGGGTACAGCACCAGCTTCAGCAGCACCACCAGGCCGACGATCGCCCAGCCCCAGTTGCCGACCAGCTTGTGCACCTGGTTCAGCACCCAGAACAGGCCCTGGCCGATCACCGCCATCATCGAGAAGCGGCTGTAGTCGACCACGCGGTCCAGGCCCGGCACGTCTTCCTTGGCAATCAGGTTGACCAGCTTCGGGCCGACCCACAGGCGGGCTTCGGTGCTGGTGGACTGGCCCGGGGCCACGGTGAAGGCCGGGCCACGCGCTTCGATCAGGTCACGACCGGCCACCTGCGACAGTACGTAGTGTGCGGTCTGGTCCTTCTGCGGGATCCAGGCGGTGAAGAAGTGGTGCTGCAGCATCGCCAGCCAGCCGCCGGTGATGTTCTGGTTGAGCGTGCCGTCTTCCAGGTAGTCCTTGAACGCACGACGCTGGTACTTCTTGTCGTTGTCGTACCAGGTGGCACCGTTGAAGCTGAAGGAGTCCGGGTTGGTCATGCTCCGCGACAGGATGGTCGGGGTGCGGTCCAGGGTGCGGTAGACGTAGCCGTTCCACGGCGCGGCGCCGGCATTGCTGACTTCGTCCTTGAAGCGCACGGCGTACTCGTTGCGCGAGACAGTCAGGGTGCGCTTGATGGTCACGCCGTTGTCGGCAGTCCACACGAACGGGATCTGCAGCTCGTTCTGGCCCTTGGCCAGCACGAAGTCCTTGGTGTCACCGACCAGCTTGAAGCCGTCGGCGCCGGGAACCGGGGTGTTCTTGTCTTCGCTGGCCCAGCCACTGATCGCGCTGTACGGATGCGCGGGGTCTTCGGTCAGCAGGCGAACCGGCGGGCTGCCTTCGTCCTTGGTCTGCGGGAACTGCAGCAGCTCGGCGTCGAGCACGCGGCCACCATCAAGCACCAGGCGCAGCACGTCCGTGGTGACGGTCACGCGCTGGCTGGCCGGGGTGGCACTGGCCTGCGCCTGCACAGCGGCCTGGCCCGGGGCGCCCGGGACCTGTGCACTGGGAATGCTGCCCGAGGCAGCGCCCGGAACACTCTGTACGGCAGCCGGGGCCGACGTGGTCGTCGGTGGCGGGGTCGGAGCAGCCTTTTCACGGCTCCACTCCATCCACAGCAGCACGGCCACCATCAGCCAGGCAAAAATGAGGAATACGCGGGTCTGGTTCATCAGCGGACAGGCTCGGCGGGGCCGGGACGCGATGCCGGCTCGGTCAAAGAAGGAGTTGCGATGCCATCAGGCGGCGGCATTGTGCCGTCCACGCCCGGCGCGGGCAATGCACGCAGGCGACGCAGCAGGCGCAGGAAGGCCTGGCGGATCTCGTCGTTGCTGGCGGAACGCGCAGCACTACGGGCCACGACGACGAAGTCGCCTGGCTGGATATCGGTACGTGTCTGACGCAGGATGTCGCGCAGGACGCGCTTGATCCGGTTACGCCCAACGGCGTTCGGATCGACCTTGCGGGAAACCGCCAGACCCAGCCTGGCCGGCCGGTCAGCCGGCAGCCAGTGCAGGGTCATCAGCGGATCGGACACACGGCGGGCGCCGTTGAAGACCGTTGAGTATTCGGCACGCGTGCGAACCCGCGCAGAGCGAGGGAATCGCTTGCGCGGGTCTGCAGTATTCACTGTCGAAGGGATTGCGTCTGCCGCAGGGTGCGGCATGGCAATCAGGCGCTCAGGACTTTGCGGCCCTTGGCGCGGCGACGCGACAGGATCTTGCGGCCGTCAGCGGTCTTCATACGGGCACGGAAGCCGTGGTCGCGCTTACGCTTGAGGTTGCTGGGCTGGTAGGTGCGCTTCGTGGCCATTGGGGGCCTCTCGTATGAATGGGACGGAAAGAACCGGAAATTCTAGAGAGGTCTCCCCCCTCACGTCAACCCCTGGGGACTACGCGAATTCACCGGGCTGTGCAATAGCTGTGGATTTTTTTGTGAATAAGTAGGGGACAAGCATTCCGAAGGCGGGCGCTCGGTGGTAGTCTGAGCCATCCATTTCCCCCCTTTCCGGCCTGTGTTTGGGCGCCTTGTCGCGTCCATGCCCCGGCCACCGGACGATTATTGCTGATGGATGCCTGGTCCCGTAGTCTCGAGCGCCTCGAAGCGGAGTTCCCGCCGGAAGACGTTCATACCTGGTTGAAGCCGCTGCAGGCCGATCTGCGCGTGGACAGCCTGGTGCTGTATGCACCGAATGCCTTCATCGTCGACCAGGTCCGCGAGCTGTACCTGGCCCGGATCCGCGAGCTGCTGGCGCATTTCGCCGGTTTCAGCGACGTTTTTCTTGAAATCGGCTCGCGCCCGCGCCCCGTGGAGGCGCAGAACGCGCCGGTTTCCACGCCGTCGGCGCATGTGTCCAGCGAACCGCAGGTGCCGTTCGCCGGCAACCTGGACAGCCACTACACGTTCGCCAACTTCGTCGAAGGCCGCAGCAACCAGCTGGGCCTGGCCGCCGCCTTCCAGGCAGCGCAGAAGCCGGGCGACCGGGCGCACAACCCGCTGCTGCTGTACGGAGGCACGGGCCTGGGCAAGACCCACCTGATGTTCGCCGCCGGCAACGCCATGCGCCAGGCCAATCCAGGTGCAAAGGTGTTGTACCTGCGTTCGGAACAGTTCTTCAGCGCCATGATCCGGGCCCTGCAGGAAAAGACCATGGATCAGTTCAAGCGCCAGTTCCAGCAGGTGGACGCGCTGTTGATCGATGACATCCAGTTCTTCGCCGGCAAGGACCGCACGCAGGAAGAGTTCTTCCACACCTTCAACGCGTTGTTCGATGGCAAGCAGCAGATCATCCTGACCTGCGACCGCTATCCGCGCGAGGTCGAAGGCCTGGAAGCGCGCCTGAAGTCGCGGCTTGCCTGGGGCCTGTCGGTCGCGATCGAACCGCCGGACTTCGAGACCCGCGCCGCGATCGTGCTGGCCAAGGCGCGCGAACGCGGTGCCGAGATTCCCGATGATGTTGCGTTCCTGATCGCCAAGAAGATGCGCTCCAACGTGCGCGACCTCGAGGGCGCGCTCAATACCCTGACCGCCCGCGCCAACTTCACCGGCCGCGCGATCACCACCGAATTCGCCCAGGAAACCCTGCGCGACCTGCTGCGCGCCCAGCAGCAGGCGATCAGCATTCCCAACATCCAGAAGACCGTTGCCGACTACTACGGCCTGCAGATCAAGGATCTGCTGTCGAAGCGTCGGACCCGCTCGCTCGCTCGCCCCCGCCAGGTCGCCATGGCCCTGACCAAGGAACTGACCGAGCACAGCCTGCCCGAGATCGGCGACGCCTTTGCCGGTCGCGATCACACCACGGTGCTGCATGCCTGCCGCCAGATCCGGTCCCTGATGGAAACCGACGGCAAGCTCCGCGAAGACTGGGACAAGCTGATCCGGAAGCTGAGCGAATGATGCACGGATGCCGATGAGGCGTCATCGCACAAAACGGTGCAGAATCCGGTAGCAAGCGCGGGACACGTTGTGGATAAAAATGGCGTCTGAAATCCCGTCGAATTTATCCACAGCTTTCCCCACCCCTTGGGGGTCGGTAATACAGAGGGTTTCGATGCCTGAAACTCCTTTATTTACAAAGACTTAGCATTGTTTTCCAGCGATTCTGTCTCTACCAGCACCACCAGGCTTTTGATTTATTCCACATTTTTTAAAGCATAGGGGCACGGAACCACATGCGTTTCACACTGCAGCGCGAAGCCTTTCTCAAGCCGTTGGCACAGGTCGTCAACGTGGTCGAACGCCGCCAGACCCTTCCGGTTCTGGCCAATTTCCTGGTCCAGGTGCAGAACGGCCAGCTGTCGCTGACCGGTACCGACCTGGAAGTGGAGATGGTGTCGCGGATCGCGGTTGAAGATGCCCAGGACGGCGAAACCACCATTCCCGCCCGCAAGCTGTTCGAGATCATCCGCGCCCTGCCCGATGGCAGCCGGATCACCGTCTCGCAGACCGGAGACAAGATCACCGTGCAGGCCGGTCGTAGCCGCTTCACCCTGGCAACCCTGCCCTCCAATGACTTCCCGTCGGTTGACGAAGTGGAAGCCACTGAGCGCGTGGCCATCGGCGAAGCGACCCTGAAGGAGCTCATCGAGCGCACCGCGTTCGCGATGGCGCAGCAGGACGTGCGCTATTACCTCAATGGCCTGCTGTTCGATCTGCGCGGTGACGCCCTGCGTACCGTTGCCACCGACGGCCACCGTCTGGCGCTGTGTGAAACCGACCTGGCCAAGCCGAGCGGTTCCAAGCGCCAGATCATCGTGCCGCGCAAGGGCGTGACCGAGCTGCAGCGCCTGCTGGAAAGTGGTGATCGCGAGATCGAGCTGGAAGTCGGCCGCAGCCACGTCCGCGTCAAGCGCGACGATGTCACCTTCACCTCCAAGCTGATCGACGGCCGCTTCCCGGATTACGAAGCGGTGATTCCTATCGGTGCCGACCGTGAAGTGAAGGTTGATCGTGAAGCGCTGCGCGCCTCGCTGCAGCGCGCTGCGATCCTGTCCAACGAGAAGTACCGCGGCATCCGCGTGGAAGTATCGCCGGGCAACCTGAAGATCAGCGCGCACAACCCGGAGCAGGAGGAAGCCCAGGAAGAAATCGAAGCCGATACCACGGTCAGCGATCTGGCCATCGGCTTCAACGTGAACTACCTGCTGGATGCCCTCTCCGCCCTGCGCGATGAGGAAGTCATCATCCAGCTGCGCGACTCCAACTCCTCGGCGCTGGTGCGTGAGTCCAGCAGCGAGAAGTCGCGCCACGTGGTCATGCCGCTGCGTCTCTGACATCAGCCCGGTTCCACGTGGAACATAACGACGCCCGGGAAGCTCCCGGGCGTTTTTTTTTACGTTCCACGTGGATCATCGGGCTGAACCCTTTCCAGCACGGATTTCGAACGGACACCATCTTCCTTGATGGACCCGGTTCCGTGCGCTTTGCTTCCCAGGCCGAACTGGCGACGGGACTTTGAGTCGATGCCAGGGACTACCTCCGAATCATGTTTGATCGGGGCCGGCATCTGGGGTCTCAACGCAGTTGCTATGGACCTGGCTGGTCGGATGCCGAAGCGCATCCACGCTGCGGCGACCGTGCTCGCTGTTCCTGAAATCCTCTCTGTCCACAGGACCCATTCGGGACAGATCGGGCCAAGCCTAGCTTCTAAATCTGGGTATAAATCTAAAGCATGGTGGTGATGGTAGAGCCAGATTTCGTGGAAAAATGTGTTATCTGCATGATTTAAAAGGAATTTATGAGGGTGAAACCCCCTGTATAGAGGCGTCTCAGGCTGGGGGGGAACCTGTGGATAGTTTCCAGACCCAGGCAAAAGGGCTTTTTTATCCACAGATTGCCCATACCTTGTGTATAAGTCATACAGCCCCGCTGTGGACAGCGTGAAACGAATGGTCCGGATTCTTTGAAATCTGTGGAACCTCGCAGGGCATCGGATCTCAGATTTGGAGGAAACCGGGCGCCCGCCCGCTCACCCGGCCGGGCAAGCGCTCATCAAACACCTGCGGCCGTGGTCTTGAAATCGTTGAAATCTGGCGGGCCACGCCCCGTGACCCTGTGCAGAATTGAAGGGATTTCAGCTGCGTCCGGAGCTGGAAACGGGCATGCCGGTGAACCGGCGCCACGTGGAACCCGCGATCAGTTGGTGCGCGGGAGCTTCTGCTCCGCATCGATGCGGGTGCAGCGCGTCCGGCTTGACCGATGCAGTAAGCTGATGGATTCCCTTCCCCTCTACCGCCTCGAGCGGATGGTCGTTCGCGCCCCATGCTTATCCGCCGCCTCGCCTTGCACCAACTGCGTCGCTTCAGTGCGGTGGATCTCTTGCCCCAGCCGGGGCTGAACCTGCTCACTGGCGACAACGGTGCCGGCAAGACAAGCGTGCTGGAGGCCCTGCATCTGATGGCCTACGGTCGGAGCTTCCGCGGCAGGGTTCGCGATGGACTGGTGCGCCAGGGCCAGGAGGCGCTGGAGATCTTCGTGGAATGGGACGAACAGCGTGCCGACCACGCGCCGCATCGCCGAAAGGCCGGCCTGCGCCACAGTGGGCAGGACTGGAAGGGACGATTGGACGGTGAAGATGTGGCTCAGCTCGGCAACCTCTGCGCAGCGCTGGCGGTAGTGACGTTTGAGCCCGGCAGCCATGCGCTGGTCAGCGGCGGTGGCGAGCCCCGCCGTCGCTTTCTGGATTGGGGTTTGTTCCACGTGGAACCTGATTTCCTGTCCTTGTGGCGGCGCTATTCAAGGGCGCTGAAGCAGCGCAATGCCCTGCTCAAGCAGGGCGGCCCGTCGCGGATGCTGGACACCTGGGATCACGAGTTGGCTGAGGCCGGAGAGCCCCTTACCAGCCGGCGTCAGCACTACCTCGAGCGGCTGCAGCAGCGTGCCGTGGCGCTGGCTGCCAGTTTGGCGCCGCAACTCGGCATCCAGGCCCTGGAACTCAGTCCGGGCTGGCGTCGGCATGAGCTTCCCCTGGCAGATGCTCTGCTTCTGGCCCGGGATCGTGACCGCCAGGCCGGGTACACCTCGGTTGGGCCGCACCGGGCGGACTGGAGCGTGGATTTCCACAGCATTCCTGGTCGCGGTGCATTGTCACGCGGTCAGGCCAAGCTGACCGCATTGGCGTGCCTGCTGGCGCAGGCCGAGGACTATGCAGAACAGCGCGGCGAATGGCCGGTGATCGCACTGGACGATCTGGCCTCCGAACTGGATCGGACCCACCAGGCGCGGGTATTGGAGCGCCTGCTCACCGGCCCGGCGCAGATCTTCGTCACCGCTACTGAGCCTCCGGCGGCCCTGCAGGAATTGACCCAGATCGCCCGGTTCCACGTGGAACATGCACAGATCGTGGCTGTGCCATAGTGGGCACATCAGGGCCACTCGACCCCGGCTGGTATAATTCGGGTTGGAATCCTTTCATTCTCGGCACATCGCCCCAAGCGGTGCCCGACCTGCGGAGCCTACGGCAAGCGCAATGAGCGACGAACAGAACACCCCGGCAAACAACGGCAATTACGACGCCAACAGCATTACCGCCCTGGAAGGCCTGGAGGCTGTCCGCAAGCGACCCGGCATGTACATCGGTGACGTGCATGACGGCACCGGTCTGCACCACATGGTGTTCGAGGTTGTCGACAACTCGATTGACGAAGCGCTGGCCGGCCACGCCGACCATGTCGCGGTGACGATCCACGCTGACGGCTCGGTCTCGGTGTCCGACAACGGCCGCGGCATTCCGACCGGCAAGCACGAGCAGATGAGCGCCAAGCTCGGTCGCGAGGTCTCCGCCGCCGAGGTGGTGATGACCGTCCTGCATGCAGGCGGCAAGTTCGACGACAACAGCTACAAGGTTTCCGGCGGCCTGCACGGCGTCGGCGTCAGCGTGGTCAACGCGCTGTCGCAGAAGCTGCTGGTGGACGTGTTCCAGAACGGCTCCCACTACCAGCAGGAATTCAGCAACGGCGCAGCCGTGACCCCGCTCGCCAAGCTGGAAGCCACCACCAAGCGTGGCACCACCGTGCGCTTCTGGCCGTCCACCGTCGCCTTCCACGACAACGTGGAATTCCACTACGACATCCTGGCCCGCCGTCTGCGCGAGTTGTCGTTCCTGAACTCCGGCGTCAAGATCGTCCTTGCCGACGAGCGTGGCGACGGCCGTCGCGATGACTTCCACTACGAAGGCGGCATCCGCAGCTTCGTGGAGCATCTGGCCCAGCTGAAGACCCCGCTGCACCCGAATGTCATCTCCGTCACCGGCGAGCACAACGGCATCGTCGTGGAGGTGGCGCTGCAGTGGACCGACTCCTACCAGGAGACGATGTACTGCTTCACCAACAACATCCCGCAGAAGGACGGCGGTACCCACCTCGCCGGTTTCCGCGGTGCGTTGACCCGCGTGCTCAACAACTACATCGAGCAGAACGGCATCGCCAAGCAGGCCAAGATCAACCTGACCGGCGACGACATGCGCGAAGGCATGATCGCGGTGCTGTCGGTGAAGGTGCCGGATCCCAGCTTCTCCAGCCAGACCAAGGAGAAGCTGGTCAGCTCCGACGTGCGTCCGGCGGTGGAAAACGCCTTCGGTGCGCGCCTGGAAGAGTTCCTGCAGGAAAACCCGAACGAAGCCAAGGCGATTGCCGGCAAGATCGTCGACGCCGCGCGTGCACGTGAAGCCGCCCGCAAGGCCCGCGACCTGACCCGCCGCAAGGGCGCGCTGGACATCGCCGGCCTGCCGGGCAAGCTGGCCGACTGCCAGGAAAAGGATCCGGCGCTGTCCGAACTGTTCATCGTCGAGGGTGACTCGGCAGGTGGCTCGGCCAAGCAGGGCCGCAACCGAAAGAACCAGGCGGTGCTGCCGCTGCGCGGCAAGATCCTCAACGTGGAACGCGCGCGCTTCGACCGCATGCTGTCCTCCGACCAGGTCGGTACGCTGATCACCGCGCTGGGCACCGGCATCGGCCGCGACGAGTACAACCCGGACAAGCTGCGTTACCACAAGATCATCATCATGACCGACGCCGACGTCGACGGCGCCCACATCCGCACCCTGCTGCTGACGTTCTTCTACCGTCAGATGCCGGAGCTGATCGAGCGCGGTTACGTCTACATCGGCTTGCCGCCGCTGTACAAGATCAAGCAGGGCAAGCAGGAGCTGTACCTGAAGGATGATCCGGCGCTGGACAGCTACCTGGCCAGCAGTGCGGTGGAAAACGCCGCGCTGGTGCCGGCCACCGGCGAACCGGGCATCGAAGGCCTGGCACTGGAGAAGCTGCTGCTGGCGTACGCCGCCGCGCTCGATTCCATCGAACGCAACGCGCACCGCTATGACCGCAACCTGCTCGAAGCGCTGGTCGATTTCGTGCCGATGGACATGGACAGCCTGCGCAATGCGGGCGAAGGCGAAGGCCTGGATGCGCTGGCCAAGCGCCTCAACCAGGGCAGCCTGGGCAGCCCGCGTTTCAGCCTGGAACTGCAGGACGCCAACGAGGAACGCCCCGCCGCTGTGCTGGTGACCCGTCGCCACATGGGCGAGGAGCACATCCAGGTGCTGCCGATGTCGGCGTTCGAGAGTGGCGAACTGCGTGCGATCCACCAGGCCTCCAAGCTGCTGCACGGCCTGGTGCGCGAAGGTGCAACGATTTCCCGCGGCGCCAAGTCGATCGAAGTCGACAGCTTCGCGAAGGCGCAGAACTGGCTGCTCGAGGAGGCCAAGCGCGGCCGCCAGATCCAGCGATTCAAGGGTCTGGGTGAAATGAATCCGGAGCAGTTGTGGGATACCACGGTGAACCCGGAGACCCGTCGCCTGCTGCAGGTGCGCATCGAGGATGCGGTCGCTGCCGACCAGATCTTCAGCACCCTGATGGGCGATGTCGTCGAGCCGCGTCGCGACTTCATCGAAGACAATGCGCTGAAAGTCGCCAACCTGGATATCTGACACAATCGGGACCTGGCCGGTGCGCGGGGAGCTGCACCGGCCTTCGTCCCTTGAACACAGGTACCTGATGTCCGCATCCACCCCGGTCTCCGCCGCCCCGCCCCCGGTTCCGCCGGTGTCTACCCCACCGCGCGCCGTGGCACCGTTGGCAGGCTTCTTCATCGACCTGGGCATCGCCGCCGTTACCCTGGTCGGCCTGAGCATGGTCTCCGGCCTGTTCTGGGGCTTCTACCGTGCAATCGTGGTCAGCCGCGCCAACGCCGAGGCCAATGGCGGACTGACACCTGACGCTGTCGGCGCGGCAGTGGGCCAGCCCGGTGCCCTGGCGCAGATCCTGATGGCCCTGATCGCCACCGGTGGCGCCGCGCTGCTGCTGTACTTCTGGCGACGCCCGGCAAGCGCCGGCGAACGCATGGCGTCGCGACAGGCGTTGCTGCGGCCGTCCACCTGGGGCTGGACCCTGCTGGTGGCCACGCTGATCGTGCTCGGCAGCAACGGCATCGCCTTCCTTTCCAAGCAGTTCGGCATCGAGCCGGTGCCCACCAACGTGGAACTGATGCAGAGCGCGATCGCTCGCTTCCCGCTGTTCCTGGTGCTGTTTGCGGTCGTCCTCGCCCCCGCCTACGAAGAGCTGCTGTTTCGCCGCGTCCTGTTCGGGCGCCTGTGGCAAGCCGGCCGCCCCTGGCTGGGCCTGATCCTCAGCAGCCTGGCGTTCGCCCTGGTCCATGAAGTGCCCGGTGTCAGCAAGAACTCGCTGCTCGGCATGGCGCAGCTGTGGCTGGTGTACGGTGGCATGGGCGCCGCCTTCTGCTGGCTGTACCGCCGCACCGGCACCCTGTGGGCGGCGATTGCCGCGCATGCGCTGAACAACGCGGTTGCGCTCGCCGCGATGGTGTTCCTGGGGTCAACGTAACGCCGTGCCCGCTTGACGAAAGATTAAGCAGGTACGCTACACACTGCGCACATGAACACGGGGGCGGACCCATGAAACAACTGCTGCTGGCTCTAGTCATCACCACCTTGGTCAGTGCCTGTGCAACCACCACCTCGCCAACCGGACGACGGCAGATGGTGGGCGGTGTGTCGCAGGCACAGCTTGACCAGCTCGGTGCGCAGGCGTTTGCCGAGACCAAGCAGAAAGAGAAGATCAGCACCGATGGCCGCCAGAACGGCTACGTGCAGTGCGTGGTCAATGCGCTGGTCGCACAGCTGCCGCCTCAGTACCGTGGGGTACGGTGGGAGACTGCCGTATTCGTCGACAAGGAACCCAACGCCTTTGCCCTGCCCGGCGGCAAAGTGGGCGTGAACACCGGCATCTTCACCGTCGCCAGGAACCAGGACCAGTTGGCTGCCGTGATCGGTCATGAGATCGGCCACGTGATCGCGCGTCACCACGAGGAACGCATTACCCGGCAGATGGGCGCGCAGACCGGCCTGGCCGTGCTGGGCGCGCTGGCCGGTGCCGCCTATGGCGATGGTGCCGCCAATACGGTCAATCAGCTGGGCGGCATGGGCGCGCAGGCGGCCTTCCTGTTGCCCGGCTCGCGGACCCAGGAAAGCGAGGCGGACGTGATCGGCCAGCGGCTGATGGCGCAGGCCGGATTCAACCCGGCCCAGGCCGTGGATCTGTGGCAGAACATGATGGCCGCCAGCGGCGGTCGAAGCCCGCAATGGCTGTCCACCCACCCCGATCCGGCCAACCGGATCCAGGAGCTGCGACGCGACGCGCCGGGCCTGGCGCCGGTCTATCAGCAGGCCCAGGCGGCCGGGCTGCGGCCAAAGTGCGGATGAGTGCGCAGTTCTATGCTGTATTGCAGCACATAAAACGATTTCTCACGCCATCTGTTTCTGATACGTTTGGCGGCTCAGATTTTTCTGACAGTCCGACTTTGCCGCTATCCGGCGGTTCGATCGAGGTGAACGATGATTTTCCGTAACCACAAAGCTGTGCTTTCCGTCCTCGTCGCGACCGCCCTGACCGGCGCCGTGGTCACCGATGCCTTCGCGCAGTCCTCGCGTTCCTCCGACCGTGGCAGCCGCGGCGGCAGCAGCAAGCAGGCCAAGGCCGAACCGCTGTACCCGAATGCGACCCGCCAGGAGCCGACCGCCAAGGCCTCGGCCAAGATGGGCAGCAAGCTGCAGAAAATGATCGACAGCTACAACAAGGAAAAGTTCCCGGAGACGCGCACGCAGGCTGACGCGATCCTGGCTGACAGCGCCTCCAACGAGTACGACAAGTCGCTGGCCGCGCAGCTGGCCTCGCAGGCCGCCTACCAGACCGACGACACCCCGGCCGCCATCGCCTACCTGAAGCAGGTCATCCAGTTCAACGGCCTGGACAACAACGGCCACTTCCAGTCGATGCTGATGCTGGGCCAGCTGCAGCTGCAGGAAGACCAGACTGCCGAAGGCCTGGCCACCCTGGACAAGTACTTCGCCGAGAGCAAGTCGACCAAGCCGGAAGAGCTGATTGCCAAGGGCCAGGCGCTGTACCAGCTGGAGCGCTACCAGGAAGCGATCCCGGTGCTGAAGCAGGCCATCGCGGGCGCTGCCGAGCCGAAGGACAACTGGAACCAGCTGCTGATGGCGGCCCTTTCCGAAGCCGGCCAGACCGGTGAGGCCGTGCAGGCCGCAGAAGCGCTGGCGGCCAAGAACCCGTCGGACAAGAAGGCCCAGCTGAATCTGGCCAACATGTACATGCAGGCTGACCAGATGCCGAAGGCCGCCGCGGTGATGGACAAGCTGCGCAGCAGCGGCCAGCTCACCGAAGAGCGCGAGTACAAGCAGCTGTACTCGATCTATGCCAACACCGAGAACAAGGAAAAGGACGTCATCGCGGTCATCAACGAAGGGTTGCAGAAGGGCATCCTGAAGCCGGATTACCAGGTCTACCTGGCGCTGGCCCAGTCCTACTACTACTCCGACCAGGTGCCGCAGGCGATCGATGCGTGGCAGAAGGCCGCCCCGCTCTCCAAGGACGGTGAGACCTACCTGAACCTGGCACGCGTTCTGCATGCCGAAGGTCGCGTCCCCGAGGCCAAGCAGGCCGCCCAGCAGGCGCTGGCGAAGGGCGTGAAGAACCAGGCTGATGCCAAAAAAATCATCAACCTGAAGTAAGTAGGAATAACGCCTGAATGCCTGCTCAGTTGATGCGCAGGCGCTCAGGATTGGTATAAGCTTGGAGGTTCCTGCGGTGTCATGCACCGCTGATCAGGGATCCCGCCCCCGGGATTCCGGCCCCACTATTGAGCTCTTGGCGCATGACGGAACAACTAGTCGTTCACCGGTACGAACAACCCGATGACAAGGGGCTGAGCTGGCCTCGCATCGTCGGCATCGCGTTTGTAATTGCCCTGCATCTGGCCGCCTTCATGATGCTCCTGATTCCCGCCGTGGCTCCCAAGGCCGTCGCGGAGAAGGAGCGCAACGTCATGGTGACCATCGTCGACGCGCCGCCGCCGCCCCCACCGCCGCCGCCGCCGCCGCCGCCGCAGGATACTCCGCCACCGCCGGTGAAGAATCTGTCGCCGCCGAAGCCGTCGCCCGTACCGCCGCCGCCGCAGGCGCCGGTTGTCGACGTGCCGGAGCCGCGCCCGAACGATATCGTCACCCCGCCGTCGCCTCCGGCGCCGCCGGCACCGCCGACCTCGATCGAGGCCAGCGTGGACATCTCGTCGAAGGCCATGAATCCGCCGCGCTACCCGCCGGCAGCCTTCCGCGCAGGTATCCAGGGCGAAGTGATCCTGATCATTGATGTCGATGCCAGCGGCAACGTCACCAATGTCACGGTGGAAAAGTCCAGCCGTAACCGCGACCTGGACCGTGCTGCGATGGAAGCGGCTCGCAAGTGGCGCTTCAACGCCGCTGAAGCAGGCGGTAAGAAGACGGCAGGTCGCGTTCGCGTCCCGGTCAACTTTGCGCTGAACTGATGCGCCCGGGTGTCCGCCTGGCCACCCCCGCTCCCGGTTCGATTGTTTAGCTTAGCTACACCCTTTATCACCACACACAACAAAGGTAAGCGTCATGCTGCAGGAAATTTTCATCGCCGCTGCTGCCGGGGGCAATCCGTCCAACGCCCTGTCGCAGATGGGCTTCGAGCACCTGATCCACGAAATGACCACCAAGCCGGGTGATTTCGCGGTTTCCTGGGTCGTGCTGCTGACCCTGATCGCCATGTCGGCCATGTCCTGGTACTGGACCGTCATCAACATCTTCCGTGCCACCCGCCTGAAGAGCGCCGCTGATCGCGTCGTCAGCCTGTTCTGGGACACCCCGAACGCGCAGGACGCCATCCGTGCGATGGAAGAGCAGCCGGCTTCGGAGCCGTTCTCGAAGATCGCCCTGGACGCTGCCCAGGCAGCCGCCCACCACCAGCGCGCTGAAGGCGGTGCTACCGGCGGCGTCGGTGAGAACCTGAGCCGTTCGGAGTTCGTCGACCGCGCCCTGCGTCAGGCCGTCACCCGCGAAAGCAACAAGCTGCAGTCGGGCATGACCCTGCTGGCTACCGTCGGCGCGACCGCTCCGTTCGTCGGTCTGCTGGGTACCGTGTGGGGCATCTACGGCGCGCTGATCAAGATCGGTGCCACCGGCTCCGCTTCGATCGACGCCGTTGCCGGCCCGGTGGGTGAAGCGCTGATCATGACCGCGATCGGTCTGTTCGTCGCAATCCCGGCCGTGTTCGCCTTCAACTTCTTCAGCAAGATCAACAGCGCGACCATCAGCAAGTTCGATACCTTCGCGCACGACCTGCACGACTTCTTCGCCACCGGTTCGCGCGTCCGCTGATTGCGGCGCGCGTCACCCAGCGACAAAGTAAGTAGTCACTAAGATCTAGACGGAGCCCGTTATGGCTTTCAGTAGTGGTAACAGCGGCGGCCCCATGGCCGACATCAACGTTACGCCCCTCGTGGACGTGATGCTGGTGCTGCTGATCATCTTCATCATCACGGCGCCCCTGATGTCCCACAAGGTCAAGGTGGATCTGCCGGAAGCCAACCTGATCCAGAAGCCGGAAGATGCTGAAAAGCGTCCCAACCCGATCACGCTGGCAGTCAAGGAAGACGGCTCGATCTACTGGAACGACGAAGAAATCAACAAGCAGACTCTCGAGTCCCGCTTGGCGACCGCCGCACAGCAGACCCCGCAGCCGCCGCTGAACCTGCGTGGTGACCGCACCACCAAGATGCGCGTCATCAACGACCTGACCAAGGTCGCGCAGGAACAGGGCATGCTGGACGTCGGCTTCGTTGCGACCAAAGAAAAGGGGCAATAAGCCATGGCATTCAGTAGTGGTGGTGGCAAGGGCCCCATGGCAGACATCAACGTCACGCCCCTCGTGGACGTGATGCTGGTTCTGCTGATCATCTTCATCGTGACCGCGCCGATCATGACGTACCCGATCGCCGTGGACCTGCCGCAGCGTGTGCTCAACCCACCGCCGCAGCTGGTCGAACCGCCGCCGCCGATCGAACTGAAGATCGACGCCAGCAACCAGGTCTCGTGGAACAACAGCCCGATCAATACCAGCGAGCTGCAGCAGCGGATGGAGCAGGAGGTCCAGCGTGACCCGACCAACCAGCCGGAACTGCGCATCGACGCCAGCCCGGATTCCGAGTACGACGTGATGGCCAAGGTTCTGGCCGCCGCGAAGAATGCTCAGATGAAGAAGATCGGTTTTGTGCAGCAGTAAACGCGACACCGCAACACAACAGTCATGACGCGACTGCAGACGCCCCTGGAGACAGGGGCGTTTTTTTGTCCTCGTCCTGGCACATGGGATGGGGTCAGAACGCCTTTCCTTCGGAAAAGGGATCTGACCCCATCCGGCAGCATGCGCCGCTATGATCGGCGCATGCTTGCCCTCTTCGATTCCCTGCGCCATTGGCTCGACGGTATCGCCCACCTCGGCACGATCCTGGCGGTGGCTTACCTGCTGTACCTGTTCGCGCTGGCGGGCTGGATCATGCTGCAGAAGCGCGAGCCGGTGGCCACGCTGAGCTGGATCCTTTCGTTGGCACTGCTCCCCTATCTGGGGCTCTTCATCTACTACCTGCTGGGCCCGCAGAAGGTGAAGCGGCAACGGCTGCGTCGTGGCCGTGCACGCTCGGGCATGGAGCACTACAGCGATGTCTGCCCGCCCGATTCGGACTGCACCGAACTGGCCAAGGTTGCCCAGGCAACGACCGGACTGGCCCCAAGCAGTGCCACCGAAGTGACCTGGCTGGTGGACGGTGCGGCGACCTACGCGGCCTTGCTGGAAGCCGTTGCACAGGCGCACGATCACATCCATCTGGAGTACTACATCTTCAATCCGGATCACGCAGGCACCGCCCTGCGCGATGCCCTGGTCGAGCGCGCACGTGCCGGTGTGCAGGTGCGCCTGCTGCTGGATGCGGTGGGCTCATCCGCCCTGCCCCGCCGTTTCCTGCAGCCCCTGCTCGACGCCGGCGGTGAAGCGATCTGGTTCCACCCACGGCAGCTGCTGAAACCGTTCAAGCGCCCGTGGCTGAACCTGCGCACGCACCGCAAGCTGGTGATTGTCGATGGCCGCCTGGCCTTCACTGGCGGCATCAACATCACCGACGAGGAAGACGAAAGCCGCAGGCCCGACGCCTATCGCGACCTGCACATGCGCATCCGCGGTCATGTGGTGCGCAGTCTGCAGCTGGTGTTCGCCGAGGACTGGCTCTACGCCAGTGGCCAGGAACCCTCGCGGATGGATATCGCCCGCTTGTGGCCGGCCGATATGCCGCTGCGCGGGGATGGCGCGATCAACGCGCAGGTATTGGTGTCCGGCCCGGATTCGGGCTGGGAGACGATCCACCGGCTGCACGTCGCTGCCATCCAGGAAGCGCACGAACGGGTGTGGCTGGTGACGCCCTATTTCGTGCCGGGTGAAGCGGCGCGGATGGCGCTGACTTCGGCCGCGCTGGGCGGCCTGGACGTGCGCCTGCTGGTACCGAAAATGAGCGATTCGTGGTTCGTCACCCAGGCCGCGCGCTCGTACTTCGATGAGCTGTTGCATGCCGGCGTGAAGATCTACGAGTACGGCCCGCGCATGCTGCACACCAAGGCGTTCATCGCCGACGACGACGTCTGCATTGTCGGCAGTGCCAACTTCGACCACCGCAGCTTCCGCCTGAACTTCGAGCTGTCGATGATGATCAGCGACCGGGACCGCGTGGCGGCCCTGGCCGAGCTGCTGCAGGGTGAATTCGATTGCGCCACCCGGGTGCATGACCAGGCCGGGCGCTCGCTGTGGCTGCACCGCCTGCCCGAGGCCTTCGCCCGGCTGGCCTCGCCGCTGCTGTGATGCAGCGCTACACTGCGGCGATCATCCGGGGAGCCCGACTATGTACTGGTTGTACCTGCTGCTGGCGCTGGGCTGCTTTGCCTTCGCGCTGAAGACCCCGAGCGCGGGGTTGATGACCCTGTGCCTGCTGGCGGCGCTCGCCTTCCTGCTGGCCTGGGTACGCGGTCGTTACGTGGCCCGTTTCGGCGACCTGCAGCGCGACCCGGCCACCCTGATCGATGCCGAGGAACTGCGCCGCCTGCGCGAGCAGGCCCAGGCGCGCCGCAACGATGACGCCAACGACAACGATCCGTCCCCTCTTTCCAAGTAGTTCCGTTCCATGACCCAGCTCAGCGTCAACGTCAACAAGATCGCCGTCCTGCGCAATTCGCGCGGCGGTGCCGAACCGGACGTGGTGCGCGCCGCCCAGGCCTGCCTGGATGCCGGCGCGCATGGCATCACCGTGCATCCGCGGCCGGACCGCCGCCACATCACCGCTGAGGACGTGCTGGCCCTGTCCACGTTGACCCGCGCGCGTGGCGTGGAATTCAACATCGAGGGCAATCCATTTGCGCCGCCGCGCGAGGGGTACCCGGGGCTGCTGCCGCTGTGCGAACAGACCCGTCCGGCGCAGGCCACCCTGGTGCCCGACGGCGATGGCCAGATCACCTCCGACCACGGTTTCGACTTCGAACGCGACGCCGAGCGCTTGCGCCCGTTGATTGCCCAACTGAAGGCGATGGGCTGCCGGGTCAGCCTGTTCGTGGATGCGGGCAACCCGTCGCTGGAGCAGGCTGCCGAGGTCGGTGCCGACCGCATCGAGCTGTACACCGGCCCCTACGCAGAGGCGCATGCGGCGGGCGACGCTGCGGCAATGCTCGAACTGTTCGCCACTGCGGCGCGGCGGGCGCAGGCGGTGGGCCTGGGCGTCAACGCCGGGCACGACCTGTCGCAGGACAACCTGCGCGATTTCCTGGGCCACGTGCCGGACGTGCTGGAGGTGTCGATTGGCCACGCGCTGATCGGCGAGGCACTGTATGACGGGCTGGATGCCACCGTGCGCGGGTACTTGGCGCTGCTTTGATGCATTGCAGCCGAGCGTAGGCTCGGCTCTACAAGGTATCCGTATCCACTGTAGAGCCGAGCCCACGCTCGGCTCAGACTTGCCCTGAACCCTTCAGACAGCCGTCGCAGCCATTGAGACGGTGGCGACGTACCCTGCCGCAATGGGTATTGCGATCAAGGGCCGAGGTTCCACGTCCCACCTTGCTGGGCGCTTCGAAAGCACCGTCAGCGAGGCGGTGGACGACGGCTGGGCGGTCGATGAGAGCGAGGAGTTCCTCGCGCCGCGCCTGCGCACCGAGGTGCGCGCCGAGACCGCGCGCAGCATCATCACCCGCAACACTTCGCCAGACGTCGGCTTCAGCCAGTCGGTGAATCCGTATCGCGGTTGTGAGCATGGGTGTTCCTACTGCTTCGCGCGCCCTTCCCATGCCTATCTGAACCTGTCACCTGGCCTGGACTTCGAGACCAAGCTGTTCGCCAAGACCAATGCGCCTCAGCTGCTGCGCAAGGAACTGTCGAAACCCGGTTACGTGCCGCAGCCGATCGCGCTGGGCATCAACACCGATGCATATCAGCCGATCGAGCGCAAGTTCAAGCTGACCCGCCAGCTGATCGAAGTGATGCTGGAAACCAGGCATCCGTTCTCGCTGATCACCAAGAACGCACTGGTCGAGCGCGACATTGATCTGCTCGCGCCGCTGGCGGCGGAGAACCTGGTCAGTGTGCATTTCTCGGTGACCTCGCTGGACCCGCATCTCTCCGCGAAGCTGGAACCGCGCGCATCAGCACCCCATGCACGATTGCGCGCGATGAAGCGCCTGCATGACGCGGGTATCCCGGTGGGCGTGATGGTGGCACCGGTGATTCCGTGGATCAACGACAGCGAACTTGAAGCGGTGCTGGAGGCTGCGCACGATGCAGGCGCCAGTACCGCAGGCTACGTGCTGCTGCGCCTGCCGCTGGAAGTGGCGCCACTGTTCCGCGACTGGCTCGATACCCATCATCCCGATCGCGCCGCGCACGTGATGAGTACCATCCAGCAGCTGCGTGGTGGCAAGGACTACGACAGCCAGTTCGGCACCCGCATGCGCGGCCAGGGCGTGTATGCCGATCTGTTGAACAACCGCTTCAAGCTGGCGCGCAAGCGGTTGGGATTCAATGCGCAGAACAGCCATTGGCCGAAGCTGGATTGCAGCCGGTTCCAGAAGCCGTTGCCGCCGAAGAAGGATTCGCCGCAAGGGTCGTTGTTCTGAGGCCATCAGTCGAGCATGGCTCGACTGTACATCAAGGCCGACGAGCAGTTCGGCGTCACCCCCCAAACAACTTCTGCGCACTCTGGAACAGGATCCAGCTGGTGGCGATGAACTTGTCGCCACCCTGTGGCCGATTGCCGCGATGGGTGTGGGTGAACGCCGTCGGCGCAATCAGCAAACTGCCGGTGCGCGGCGCGATCTTCCGCCCCTGGAACAGGAACTCGGTTTCGCCCTCGTCGAAGTCGTCATTGAGGTACAGCGTCCACAGTACATGCCGGTGCAGGGTCTCGGCCTGCGCATCCTTCGGGTACAGCTCGCAGTGCCAGTACGGGTAGCCACCCTCGCCCGCGGCGTACCACTGCAGGTTGATCGCACCCGGACGAAGGCAGGTGCGGGCCAGGTCGGCCAGCTGCTGTTGCGGCATGTCGGGAAAGTCCTCGGCAGACAGGCGTCGCGGTTGGCCATTGCTGTCCTGGATCTGCAACATCAGCGGCGCGATCAATGCCTGTGGATAACGGCGTAGATAAGTCAGCAGGCCGTTGAACACCGCGATCTGCAGCTGCTGGTCGACGTCCTGCCAACCGTCCAGGCCACTGATGCGCAGATCCTTGCTGTGCTTGAGTTCGGGGAACACGCCACTGCCCACCGCACCGGGCAGCAGGCCACGCGTGGCACGCATGCGCTCGACGATGGCCGCGCAGACCTCACTGGGGACGGCGTTGTGGATGACTTCGATGAAATCGACCGGGCCCTGCTCGTGCATGCGTGCATTCCTTCGGCGGCAACGGCTTGATGGTGCCGTTTGCCGCCCGCGGTGTCACCCTGCGGTCATGTCATCGAACTGCCATGACCGCCGTCAGGCGTCGAGCCGTCAGCCCTGCGCTTCGTCGTGCGCGTGGTGGTAACGCACCGCTTCGGCCACTTCCTCGCGCGAACCCAGGAACACCGGCACGCGCTGGTGCAGCTGGTCGGGCTGGATGTCGAGGATGCGCTCGCGGCCGGTCCAGGCGGCGCCGCCGGCCTGTTCGACCAGCAGGCCCATCGGACTGGCTTCGTACATCAGGCGCAGCTTGCCGGCCTTGGACGGATCCTTCTTGTCCCACGGGTAGATGAAGATGCCGCCGCGGGTCAGGATGCGATGCACGTCGGCCACCATGCTGGCGATCCAGCGCATGTTGAAGTTCTTGCCGCGCGAGCCTTCCTTGCCGGCCAGCAGATCACTGACGTAGGCCTGCATCGGCGCTTCCCAGTGACGCTGGTTGGACATGTTGATGGCGAATTCCTGGGTGGCCGCCGGAATCTGCATGTTCTCGGTGGTCAGCACGAACTCGCCCTTCTCGCGGTCCAGGGTGAAGGCGTGGGTGCCATGGCCGACGGTCAGCACCAGCTGGGTGCTGGGCCCGTAGATGCAGTAGCCAGCGCCGATCTGCTTGCTGCCCGGCTGCAGGAAGGCGTCATCGCCCGGCAGCTCGACGTTGGTCGGGCAACGCAGCACGGAGAAGATGGTGCCGACGGAGACGTTGACGTCGATGTTGGAGCTGCCGTCGAGGGGATCGAACAGCAGCAGGAAATCACCGCGCGGGTAGATGTCCGGCACCGGCTGGCTGTGGTCCATTTCCTCCGAGGCGCAGGCGGCAAGGTGGCCACCCCAGGCATTGGCTTCGAGCAGGATCTCGTTGCTGATCACGTCCAGCTTCTTCTGTGCTTCACCCTGCACGTTGCCGGTACCGGCGTCGCCGAGCACGCCACCGAGGGCGCCCTTGCTGACGGCGATGGAAATGCTGGTGCAGGCGCGGGCGACCACGGCGATCAGCTGGCGCAGGTCGGCATTGATGCGGCCGGCGTGCTGTTCCTGGATCAGGAAGCGGGTCAACGAAGTACGGGACATGGTCGGGCAGGTCTCGGCAGCGGGAAAACGCCTATTGTCGCCCGTCTGGCGGGGGCGTGCGTGAGCGCGGGAAGGCGTAATCGTTTCCAGATGCGTTGCGCTCGTGGCGCCTTCCTTCATGGAGGCACAGGGCGAGGTACACCGTGGTCAGGACACGCCGTAAACCCATCCATGGGGGCTCGGTCGGCGCATCCATGCGCCTCACGGTCCTGGCCACGGTGTACCTCGCCCTGCGCTTCAGGGTTCGCCGCGAGCGCGGAGGGTGTGGCAAAGGCAGAGGCAAAGCAGAAGCAAAAACAAAGGCGCCTTTCGGCGCCTTTGTTGTCAAACCACTGGTGCGTTGCTTCAGCCCTTGGCGACGGTGGCCACGGCCTTGGCGACGTATTCCAGGTTGTTCTGGTTCAGCGCGGCCACGCAGATGCGGCCGGTGCCGACGGCGTAGATGCCGAACTCGTCGCGCAGGCGTTCGACCTGCTCACGGCTCAGGCCCGAGTAGGAGAACATGCCGGCCTGTTCGTTGATGAAGCCGAACTGCGGCGCACCGGCAGCGGCCAGCTTTTCGACCAGGCCCTGGCGCAGGGCGTGGATGCGCTCGCGCATCTCGGTCAGCTCCTGCTCCCACATCGCGCGCAGTTCCGGGTTGGTCAGCACGCCGGCCACCAGCGCGGCACCGTGGGTGGACGGGCTGGAGTAGATGGTGCGGATCACACGCTTGACCTGCGACTGCACGGCCTTGGCGTCAGCAGCGGTCGGCGCCACCATCGACAACGCACCCACGCGCTCGCCATACAGCGAGAACGACTTGGAGTACGAGTTGGCGACGATGAAGCTGTCGATGCCGGCTTCGGCGATGATGCGCACGGCGGCGCCATCCTGCTCGATGCCCTTGTCGAAGCCCTGGTAGGCCATGTCGATGAAGGGGAACAGCTGCTTGTCCTTCAGCAGTTGCGCGACCTGCTTCCACTGGCTGACCGTGAGGTCGGCACCGGTGGGGTTGTGGCAGCAGGCGTGCAGCAGCACTACGGTGCCGGCTTCCAGCTTGCCGAGGTCGGCCAGCATGCCGTTGAAGTCGACGCCATGGCTGGCCGGATCGAAATAGGTGTAATCCAGCACCTCGAAACCGGCCGCGCTGAACACCGCACGGTGGTTCTCCCAGCTCGGGTTGCTCAGCGCCACGGTGGCGTGCGGCAGCAGCTTCTTCAGCACGTCGGCGCCGACGCGCAGCGCACCGCTGCCACCGACGGTCTGTGCGGTGGTGACGCGGCCGGCGGCCAGCAGCGGCGAGTCTTTGCCGAACACCAGCTCTCGCGTGGCCTGCGTGTATGCCGGCAGGCCATCGATCGGCAGGTAGCCGCGCGGTTTGGCGTCAGCGGCAAGCTGCTGCTCGATCTGCTTGACGGCGCGCAGCAGCGGGATGCGGCCGCTCTCGTCGTAGTAGATGCCCACACCCAGGTTGACCTTGGTCGGGCGGCTGTCGGCGTTGTACGCCTCGGTCAGGCCCAGGATCGGGTCGCCTGGGACCAGTTCCACGTTTGCAAAGAAGGACACGGCGGTACTCGTTCGGTAGACGGAAAGGGGGAGGAAGTGCGCTACGCGGTCTGCGGCCTTGCAGCCGGAAACAGCCCATCGTAACAAAGCCTGCCGGGGCTGGCCGCCGCCGTCGTCATCCGTAGCCCCGTACCATGACGTGCGTTGCCGCCTGATCCATCAACCTGAATCATGAATCCCGCCGCACGTCGCCATTGCCTGCCGTTGTCCATCCTCCTGCTGTCGCCCTGGGCGGCCGTGGCCGGGCCCGCACCGACCGCCCTGCCCAGCGTGCAGGTGCAG